>JBAXBM010000020.1:0-17343 GCA_037141995.1 Candidatus Omnitrophota bacterium | reverse complement strand
GTTCCGCCTTCACGGTTAGTCGTCCCCGTGATCCCGGGAGACAAGGCAAGCCGGATCGCCGCCAAATCACTATCCGCCGCGTGAGAGCGATTGATCGTGGCCTTGACCCCAACACCTGTATCCGCAATCCCGATACGGATAGCGTTACTTTTTTTGTAATATTGCGCGCAAATAATCGCGCCGTGAGGTGTCTCTGCATGCTCTACAACATTGCGGACAAGTTCACTGACGACATAGCCGATAGTTCTGGCTGGTTCAGGATCAAGATGCAATAAAGGGATCATTTCTGAAATAAATCTTGTTAATTCATCCGATGTGCGTATTTGTGTAAGCGGGATGAACCTGCCGCTCGGGTCATGCTCCACGATATCCATATCAGGTGGTTGACGTAAAAAATCAAACAATCCCATCCGGGCAAAATAATGCCCAGACTTTGCTTCAAATTTCTTGCAGTTAATCTTGTCAGGATGAATATTCAACGCCAGCGCCCCGATCATGGATATGACAGCCGGATGGACAGATATCCATTTGTCGTTCGCTGTGATCTCAAGCCTGTCGGGTAAAGACGGATCAAACCCTTTAATAAAAGGATCAATATTACCCAGAAATGCGCTATTAGGTAAAAATATCTTCATATGATAATTATACCAGAAATCCCGGTATTTTGTCAATCACCCGGGAATCCAGGTAATTTGTTCAATAATAATAGTGTCAGGTCTCCCCATCCCGTTACACCTCAAGAATTTAAATTATAATTACACAATATTTCAAGAACACGTACGCAATACCCGTTTTTATTGTTACCGCCACGGCCGATGATAATCGTGTGATCGTAAAATTGGTTGTGTCATGGGCAGAGACAAAGCAGTGACTCGTCTCTACACGGCCGGGGATCATGCCGGCGGTATCAGCACTCGCTGGTCTGGCCATGCGACGGGATTATTGGAAATGTATGCACGAATGCGCGCATGATCGTTGCCGTTGAGGTCAGGCATTTAAATATTCCGGCAATTAAAAACACAACCGATTCGCATCAAAGATAGTAAAATATGGAAAATAATGGTTGAAAATGACACCATTCACAGGCATTATAATAAATTCACACCATAGCCCGGCGATAAAACTATGTTATACTATTAATATGCTACCTTATTCCGACTACCATATACATACACCGCTTTGCGGGCATGCCACGGGCGAACCCCAGGCTTACGTCAAACAAGCTATCAAAATCGGCCTGACTGAAATGGGTTTTTCCGACCACGCGCCGCTTGTATCTCATAAAGACCCAACCATTTCCATGGATCATTCACAGCTTCCGATCTATCACCATATGATTGAAAGCGTGCGTGCCGAATTTGAAGATGACATCAAAATCCTGGTCGGCATCGAAGCTGACTATATGCCCGGCTTTGAAGCACGCACAAAATCAATCCTCGCGCAATACCCTTACGATTACGTTATCGGCTCTGTCCATTTTATTGAAAAATGGGGCTTTGATGACCCTATACAGATGAAAGAATGGAATATCCGCGACGTGAATGAAGTTTATCATGATTACAACCGCCTTTTAAGAAAAAGCGCCCTGTCAAGGATGTTTGATATCCTTGCCCACATCGACCTTGTTAAAAAATTTGATTTCCGGCCCACGATCGACATGACGGCTGAAATTGAAGAAAATGCACGGGTATTCAAGAAGACCGGCGTTGTCATTGAGATCAACACTTCGGGCCTGCGTAAACCGGCCAAAGAAATCTATCCATCCCTGCACGACCTTAAAATTTATCAGGCCAAGGGCATCCCCATCACCTTCGGTTCAGATTCCCACACGCCCAAAGATGTCGGTGCTGATTTTGACAAAGGGCGCGACCTCGCCCTGGCGGCCGGCTATAAAGAATACGTCCTCTTTGAAAAACGCAAGATCGTCCGTGCGGCGTATCTCTCCTGATTTCATCCCCAGCTAATTTTTTAAACCAAACCGCCCGGCAAGATATTGTTCGAGCAGCACGATGAATGCCTCGCGGATATTTTCACCCTGAAGGACAGCCATCTTCTTCCCATCCATATAAACAGGCGCGCTCATTTCCTCCGCAGCGCCGGGCAGGCTGATGCCGATATCCGCGTGCGCGCTTTCACCGGGCCCGTTAACCACACACCCCATCACCGCGATTTTCAACTGTTCAATCCCCGGATACTTCACGCGCCAGGCCGGCATCTGTGTCAAAACATAAAGCCTGATATCATGCGCAAGATCCCTGAAATAACTGCTGCGCGTCCGGCCGCAGCCGGGACAGCTTGTGATTTCAGGAAAGAAATAACGGAATCCCATGCTCTGCAAAATATCCTGACAAACCGTGACCTCCCGTGAACGCGGGCTCCCCGGCTCAGGTGTCAGGGAAACACGAATAGTATCGCCGATGCCCTGCTGGAGCAAAATTGACAGGGCCGAAGCACTCGCCGCGACCCCCTTGTCCCCGCCGCCAGCTTCGGTAAGGCCCAAATGCAGGGCATAATCGCACATCCCTGCCAGGCGGGTATAAACATCAACCGTGTCCTGCAGATCCGACATCTTGGCGCTGAGGACAAGTTTTTCCTTCACAAGCCCAAGCGCCAGGGCATGCGCCGCGCTGGCCAGCGCACTTTCAACCATCGCTTCACGGATAACCGCCCTGATCCCTAAAGGATCTGCAAGACGGGCATTAAGATCCATCTTCTCTGCCAATAATTCCCGATCAAGCGACCCCCAGTTCACGCCAATCCGCACCGCCTTGCCATAACGTACGGCAATACCGATGATCGACGCAAAATTCGCGTCCCCCCGCTCACCCCGGCCCACATTGCCGGGATTGATGCGGTACTTGTCAAGCAGGCGGGCCAGATCATCATGGCGCGCGAGCAGCTCATGGCCGTTAAAATGAAAATCACCGATAATGGGCGTCTGAATACCCCCGGCGCGCAGGCGCCTGATCCCTTCCGCGGCGCCGGCAGCAGCCGCGTCATCATTGACAGTCCAGCGGACCATCTCGGCCCCGGCCTCAATCAGCTGGATTGTCTGATGACACGTGGCCTCGGCATCAGCCGTCGGCGTATCCGTCATCGACTGGATCACAACAGGGTGCGCGCTGCCAAGGATAACGTTCCCGATAATAACTGCGGGTGTTTGACGACGGAGAATTTTGGACATTTTGGTTCATCCTCAGGTTTTAAAGTGCTATAATCATGCCATTGTAATTAAACAAGGGAGCCTCATCAATGCAAATCTTTCTGGCACGCACGCAGGGTTTTTGCGCCGGCGTCGCGCGCGCCATTCAAACCGTGGAACGAACCATCGAATCCTGCGGCACCCCGCTGTACGTGTTCCATGAGATTGTCCACAACACCTCGGTTGTCAACAAGTTCAAGGCCAAAGGCGTTATCTTCGTCAATGCCATTAACGATGTCCCGGCGGGCAGCCGCATCATTTTCAGCGCCCACGGCGTATCTCCGGCTGTCTTGGATGAAGCCCAGGCCAAAGGCCCCCTGTGCATTGACGCCACTTGCCCGCTTGTCGCCAAAGTGCACAACGAAGCCGCCCTGTTTTCATCCCAGGACATACCGGTTATCCTCATCGGCCACAAAGGCCATGAAGAAGTCGAAGGCACCGCGGGATATGTCAGGCCGGGCCTTCTTCATATTGTTTCCAGCCTTAAAGATATCGACGAGCTTAAAATACCGGCGCATCAAAAAGCCGCCGTCATCACCCAGACCACGTTAGCAGTCGACGATACACGCAGCAGGATACTCAGTCTCCGCGCCAGGTTCCCGCGATTAACCTGCCCTGATCACCAGGATATCTGTTATGCCACGCAAAACCGCCAGCAATCGGTTAAAGAACTGGCCGGCATCCTCTCATCGGCATCTCACGAAAAGCGGATGACCATCATCTGCGGTTCTCCCAACAGCTCCAATTCCAACCGCCTTCAGGAAATAAGCAACCAGCTGGGAGTTCAAAGCCTTATCATTGACCACGCCGGAGAGCTTGATACCGCCCTGCTCGCCGGGAAAACACATGTCGGCATCAGTTCCGGGGCTTCGGTCCCGCGGCACCTCGTCGATGAGATCATTGCCAGGATACGCACCGCTTTCCCGGGAACAACAGTAACGGCTTTTGAAAATCCCGAAAAAGACATTATTTTCCCGCTACCTGGTATTTGATATGAACCTTGACTTCCTGTCCGGACTTAAAATTAAAATTACTGAAAACGCTGACCTGCGCCGCTTCACCACCTTCCAGCTGGGAGGCGCTTGCCAGGCAGTCATCGAATGTACCGACGCCGCCACCCTGCAGGAACTTGCCGCCCGCCTGCGCGCGCACCGGCATCATTTCCTGATCATGGGATTCGGGTCCAACATCCTCGCTTCGGACAAAGGCATCCCTGTCATCATTGTCCGTTATTATTCAAAAAAACCCGTCATTCAGCTTGACGGCAATACCCTCGCCACGGACGCGGCCGCGCCGCTTGACGACCTTGCCCGCTATGCCATCACCCGCCATCTCGAAGGCCTGACCGCCTTAAGCGGCATCCCTGGTACCGTGGGCGGCGCGATCGCCGGTAATGCCGGGGCTTACGGCAAACAGATATGCGATCATCTGGCATCTGTGACCGCCCTCATGCCGGACAACACGGTCCTGACGATCCCCGGGGGATCAATCGCTTTCGGCTACCGCGATTCACCCTTCAAACGCAACGGCGCCATCATCCTCAGCGCTGCTTTTGCCTTAACTCCGGCGGAAAATCCTTCCGCGCTTCACGCCAAACGCCGGGAAATAATGGCCGCGCGCCTGGGCAAACACGGTTCATGGAAAAAAAATCCCTGCGCCGGATCATTTTTCCGCAATGTCGAACCAACTGAAAAAAACGGTCCGCGGCAGGCCGCCGGCTGGTTCCTTGAAAAGTCAGGCGCCAAAGACATCCGCGTCAACGGCGCCCATGCTTACCCCAAACACGCCAACATCATCACCCGCGATGACGGCGCCAGCGCCCAGGATGTCTATGACCTGACGATCCGCATGGCCGGCCTTGTGAAAACCGCTTTTAATATTGAACTGATACGGGAAGTCAGGCTGTTGGGATTTTTTGATAAAGCCGAAGGCTGCAACGCCGAAGGCTTCTGGTGAGATTCAATCGGAAGATCATCCTGCGGTCAGGGCTTGATCTCCTTAAGATGCATCTTGGCAGGGCGGACAGCAGGACGCGCCAGAATAAACCTGACTCCGATATCAAAGGCCACCGCGGATATTTCATGGACACGCGTGACTTCGGCACGGCCGTTATAAATATCAATTACTCCTGACATCACAACCTGCAGTTCAATGATATCTCCCAAATGATACGGCCTGGAACTCAGGAATAAGAGGCCGCTGTAACTCATGTCCTTGGTGGAAGAAAAACTCCATTCAGAAAAATGCGCTAAATTCCTCGGCGGAATAAGGCGGTGCCGCAAAGCAAGGATACGGCTGGCACGCATGCCGTGGCGCCGGTCGACAAGTGAGATGTGTTGGCAGACTTTTGACATTTACCCCCTCAAGCTGACCCCGTCATCCGGGCGGGTTGAACAAAACGATCATACTCTTCAGATGTGACAAACCCCAGGAGCAAAGCCGCCGCCCGCAGAGACATGCCTTCCTGATGCGCTTTCTTGACCACCAGCGCCGCCCGGTCATACCCGATATGCGGGACCAGCGCCGTGACAGCCATGAGTGAATTTTCAACGTACGCCGCCGCCCGCCGGAAATCAGGCTCGATCCCCGATACGCAATGATCCGTAAAACTCACACTGGCATCCGTCAAAAGGCGAATAGACTGCAGAATATTATAAATAATCACCGGTTTATACACGTTAAGCTCGAAATTGCCGGAAGCGCCGGCCACCGTGATGACGGTATCATTCCCCATCACCTGGGCGCAGACCATTGTCAGGGCTTCGCACTGGGTCGGATTCACTTTGCCCGGCATGATCGAACTTCCCGGTTCATTCTCAGGGATGATAATTTCACCCAGCCCGCAACGCGGGCCTGAAGCCATCCACCGGACATCATTGGCAATTTTCATCAGGGAACAGGCCGCTGTTTTCAAGGCCCCGGAAAGTTCCACCATCGTGTCATGCGCCGCCAGGCCTTCAAACTTATTGCGCGCCGGACGGAACGGCAGGCGCGTGATTTCCGCGATAATGGCCGACGCTGACTTTCCGAGGTCACGATGCGCGTTAAGCCCTGTGCCGACCGCGGTCCCTCCCAGGGGGATTTCCATGAGGCGGGGCCAGACCGCGTTCAAACGCTCTACCGCATTGCCCACCTGACGGGCATATCCGGAAAACTCCTGTCCGAAAGTCAAAGGCGTCGCATCCATTAAATGCGTGCGGCCGATCTTGACCACATCCTTGAATTTGTCGGATTTAGCGTCAAGCGCAGCCTGAAGCTTCTTCAACGCAGGCAACAGCTGATGGTACATCGATTCCGCGGCAGACATGTGCATGGCCGCGGGGAAAACGTCATTCGACGACTGCCCCTTGTTCACATCATCATTGGGATGCACCGGCGTTTTCACCCCCATCACGCCTCCCATTAAAACAGAAGCGCGATTGGCAATAACCTCGTTCAAATTCATGTTGGTCTGCGTTCCGCTGCCGGTTTGCCAAACCACAAGGGGAAAATGCGCGTCAAGATGCCCGCTGATCACTTCTTCGGAGGCAGACACAATCGCTTCCGCCTTCTTGCGGTTAAGCACGCCCAAACGGGCATTGGCCATGGCACATGATTTCTTGATAATCGCCATCGCCCTGATAAATTCACGCGGGAACACCTCCCCGCCGATCTTGAAATTTTCCAACGACCTTTGGGTCTGAGCGCCGTAATACATCTCGGCCGGGACCTTGACATCGCCCATGCTGTCAAATTCAATGCGGTATTCCATATCAATTCTTTCCGATAAAATCTGTCAAAAGACGGACACCGAAGCCGGTGGCGCCGTGCCCAAAATACATGCGGGAATCTCCGTCCACAAAAGCCGTCCCGGCAATATCAAGGTGCGCCCAGGGCGTTTCCCCGACAAACTGGTGCAGGAACTCAGCGCCCGTCATCGCTCCGGCCGACCCTTTCTGATTGCTGATATTTTTTATATCCGCAATGCCGGACTTAATCATATCTTTAAGCTCAGGGTAAAGCGGCAGGCGCCATGCCCTGTCATCCGTCGCCGCGGCGCTGGCTGCCAGCGCGTCAGCCAGGGCATCATTGTTGGACATAAGCCCCGCGTAATCATGCCCGAGGCCGACCACACAGGCGCCGGTGAGTGTCGCGATATCCACCAGGCGTGAAGGTTTATCCTTGGCGATCACATACGCGATCACATCGGCAAGAACAAGACGGCCTTCGGCATCCGTATTGCCCACCTCCACCGATTTCCCGGAATAACCGACAATCACATCTCCCGGTTTATAGGCATCAGCGCCGATAGCGTTCTCCGCGGCGCCAAAAGCAAAAATAATATTTTTCTTGATCCCCAGCGCCAGCGCCGCCCGCAGGGACCCGATCACGGCCGCGGCCCCGCTCATGTCGCTGCGCATGGTTTCCATGCTGCCGGACGGTTTCAAATTAAGCCCGCCCGAATCAAAAGTAAGGCCTTTACCCACAAGCGCAATATACGGGTCGCCTTTACGCCCGCCGTTATAACGGGCAATAACAAGGCGCGGCTCCTTGGAACTGCCCCGGTTCACCGCGAGGATCAGGCCGAACTTGCCGGCCTCCAGCTCTTTACGGCCAAGGACTTCCAGTGTCACCGCGGATTTCCCCTTCACCAGGGCGCGGACCGTTTTCTCAAGATAAACCGCCGACGTCACATCGGCATTCTCATTCACAAGATCCCGTGCGAAATTAACCGATTGGGCAATTTTGATCGCACGGTCATATTCAGGGTCACGCGCCGCGGCAAGGTAAAGATGTTTATGCTCAACCGTCTTGTCATCTTTCTTGCGCGTAATATATTTCTTCCACGCGTAGGAACCGATCACATGCGCGTCAATCAGGGCCTTGACGACATCGGCCCCGTCTTTGTGCGGTATAACCTCAATGTCCGCGATTTTCTTGAAGAAAGACGACAGCAGCGCCCGGCGGACAAGGACGCGCAGGGACGGCAATGTCACATCGGCTTCCTTGCCGAGCCCCGCGAGAAGAATCAGGCAGTTGCCTGCCACAAGGGGAAAAACCTCCCCTTTGCCGCCGTCAAACTTTCCCGACGCGAGAACCTGGTTCACCGCGGCAGAAACCTCCTTGACCGGCGATGTGAAATCAGCCGCGGCAGCCTGCGCGGAAGTCAAAAGAACTAGCGCCGCCGCTTTGTCGAATGATGCTTTTGATACAAAACTGATCACAAATAACTCCTTGGTAAATTATGACCTTCTGGTAACCGGAATATAATCACGGCGCTGGGCGCCGACATAGATCTGACGGGGACGTCCGATCTTTGATCCGCCCGGCACCTCTATCATCTCTTTCCAGTGGGCAATCCAGCCCGGCATACGCCCGATGGCAAACATGACCGTGAACATGTCCTTGGGAATCCCGATCGCTTTATAAATAAGTCCGCTGTAGAAATCGACATTCGGATAAAGATTCCGCTCCACAAAATAAGGATCCTTCAATACCGCCTCTTCCAGCTGAATGGCAATCTCGAGGAGAGGATCATCAATACCCAGCTTTTCCAGCAATTGATGGGCGCACTGCTTGATAATCTTGGCGCGGGGATCATAACTCTTATACACACGGTGGCCCACCCCCATCAAACGGAACGTGTTGGATTTATCCTTGGCCATATCGATATATTTATCAATACTGCCTCCGTGGGCATGGATCATTTCAAGCATATCAATGACCGCCTCATTGGCGCCGCCGTGAAGCGGACCCCACAGCGCGCATATCCCGGCTGAAACAGAAGCGAACAGGTTCGTGCGGGCGCTCCCGACAAGGCGCACCGTTGAAGTCGAGCAATTCTGCTCATGATCCGCGTGAAGGATAAAAAGGACCTTCATCGCCTGGACGACCTCATCATAGATTTTGTACTGTTTGGTCGGCGAAGAGAACATCATATTCAGGAGATTCGGAACATATTCAAGGTCTTCATGCGGGTATATAAACGGTTCGCCGATGGATTTCTTGTACGCGAACGCCACGATCGTGCGCACCTTGGACATCAATTGAATCGCAATGCGGTCAAAATCTTCTTTGGTGGGATTCATCATGTCGATGCCGGGATAATACGCCGACAGGGAGCACACCATGGACGCCAGGACCGCCATCGGATGCGCGCTGGAAGGGTATCCGTCAAAGAAACGCTTCATGTCCTCATGGATCATCGAATGCGTCGTGAAATTTTCAGAAAGGCCGCGCAATTGTTCAGCGGTTGGAAGCTCGCCGTAAATTAGCAGGTGCGCCACTTCGAGGAAGCTGGAATGTTCCGCCAGCTGCTCTATAGGATAACCGCGGTAACGCAATACCCCCGCGTCTCCATCAAGATACGTGATCGCGCTCTCACAATTGGAGGTATTCCCGAAACCGTGGTCCAACGTGACATAATTCGTCAGGGCACGAAGCCTGGAGATATCAATTCCCTTTTCACCTTCGGATCCGACCACAATGGGCAATTCAAATGTATTCCCGTCAAGAATAACTTTAGCCGGCAGGGACTGCTGCTCCATTCAACGACCTCCAGTGCACAATGTTAAAAATTAAAATAGGAATTTATTATAGGTGCGAAAAAATTCATTATCAATGAATATTCTTCCTGAACCCGCGCGCGTTCTGATTTGCCAGGATATCAACATCCCGCTTTATCACACAGATTTCCGGTAAAATGCTGAGGAAAACCTCCGCTACCACCGGATCAAAATAAGTCCCGCTCATCTTTTGAATTTCTTCGGCGGCCGCCTCCACCGTCCAGGCTTTCTTGTAAGGCCTGTCCGATGTCAGGGCATCAAAAACATCGCACACCGCGCAAATACGGCCCACCAGAGGGATATCCTTGCCTTTGAGCCCGATAGGATAACCTGTCCCATCCCATCGTTCATGATGCGTGCGTGAAATAGTTTCAGCCATGGTCAGGAATGAAGAATCGCCGCCGGAAAGGATTTCCCCCCCGATCCAGGCATGCGTTTTCATGACGCCCCATTCTTCCGGCGTTAAAGACCCCGGCTTGAGCAATATACTATCAGGGATAGCAATCTTCCCGATATCATGGAGCGGCGTGGACGCCAGCACCAAATCACATTCTTCTTCCGTCATCCCCAGCGCGCGGGCAAGGCAGGCGCAATACCGGCTCATGCGCACGATGTGATGCCCTGTATCGCTGTCGCGGCATTCTGCGGCATAACCCAGCCGGCGGATAACATCCAGCCGGCTGTCACGCAATTCCTTGGTCCTCTCCTTGATCCTGTCCTCAAGCTCATCATTCTTTTCATGCAGCTTCTTATAAAGAAGGCGGACTTCAATGAGGTTCCGGCAGCGCAGAAGAACCTTCGGCCTGTCATACGGCTTGCTTAAAAAATCCTTTGCCCCGCCGGCAAGGGCGCGCAAATGGACGCGCTGCTCGGCTTCCGCTGAAATAACAAGGATCGGAAGATAATCATCGGGGTAAGCCTCCCGCAAATTTTGCATGACAGTAAATCCGTCAATCCCGGGCAAATCCAGATCAAGGATCAGCAGGTGCGGCTTAAAGCGATTGTAAATGGCATTGATGCGCCTGGCATTGGGAATCGCGTGGACATTCAGAAACCCTGCCAGGGTTAAGATATTCGTCAATAATTTACGGCTGAGCCTGTCATCCTCAACAATAAGAATACGCGCGTTAAGGATTGCTTCCGAGGAGATCATAAAACCCTTTCCATGGCTTTCCCAAAAGGAAAAAAATATACGGCACGATCAACAAAATATAATACGACGAGAAAATATTACCAGAAGAAAAAGAGCTGGTAAACCAATTTCATCAAAATCAGGCGCGGCCCCCGTTAATACCATCGAAGACTTCTTTCATCCCTGCCGTCGCGTGCTCCCACGCCTCAACCGGGTCCGTACCCCTGACAAACGGCGCCACGGCATAAACATGGAGCATTTTCTCCTCGACAAGGCAAGCCCTGACGGCAACCACAAGCTCCGTATGATCCTTACTCAAAAATCCCACAGGACCGCAAAACCATCCCCGGTCAAAGACTTCATGCTGCTGCAAAAATACCCGGGCTTTTTCCGCGGGGACACCGGAAACAGCCAGTGACGGATGAAGCGCCTGAAGGAATTCCTTGTCCGTTACCCCCTCGCCCAGAAGTCCGGAAAGGCGCATCACAAGATGCTGATAATTCTCCGTCTTCAGGATTTCCGGCTGACGGTTAACCTGATAAGAACGGCAGAACTGACGGAACACTTCAATCATCGCCCCGGCAAAGATATTATGCCCGTGAAGGATTTTATCCGAACGTAAAAGCCCGCCGGAAAGTTTGTCATCGTGCGCCGGATCCGTCCCCCGCGGGCAGCCGTCGAGAACCGCCAGGCTGTTGACATGCACCCCGTGACGGGCATATAAAAGTTCAGGAGAAATCCCGAAAAACACATCTTCACCGGCTGAGAATAAAAAGACAAAATCATCCTTATGTTTAGCCAGCAACACCTCCATCAAACATTCCGGTAAAAACGTATTTTCAAAGGCAAGGGTACTGCGGCGCGCCAAAACCAGGCTCTGGAGAACGCCGAGCTCCAGGGCCATCTTGGCTTCCTCGGCGCAAATGCCCCAGTCTTCATAATCCGGGACATCCTCGCGGGAATTGACAACCAGTGTCTTCAGGCCCACATGATCAACGATCCGAATTTTTTCCAATTCCGACCTGGAACGAAGTTCCGGCGATGCCTCATGTTTACCGCGGACAACATTCATCGCCAGAAAGAAACCTTCCGCCTCCCTTAGGACCTCTACCGCAGGCAGGATCACACGGATAGCAGGGAAATTTTTCCACTCCAACGCGTTGACAGAACGGTTAAAACTCATCCCTGTGAAAAATTTTGCCTCCGGGCAAGCCTCCATCATGGGGCTGATCCGCGCGTAAATATCATCCAGCGCGTACCAGCCGTCAGAAGAAACCTCGAGTGCCGCGCCGATGCCTGCCATCATAAAAACCCCGCCGGAAGATTGCCAGAAAACCTTCCGCGCATTGTCCTGCCCCTCCAGCCAGGAAACAATATCCATATCCATGACCGGGACCTTAAACCTCACCAGAACGCTGCCGGCCGGCACAGGAGAATGCCTGT
This sequence comes from Candidatus Omnitrophota bacterium, assembly GCA_037141995.1. Taxonomy (GTDB): domain Bacteria; phylum Omnitrophota; class Gorgyraeia; order Zapsychrales; family Fredricksoniimonadaceae; genus Fredricksoniimonas. Next base: position 5,021 of record JBAXBM010000020.1, on the reverse strand, counting down.
TCATCTCATCATCAAATTGCCTCAGCAGGATCTTTCTGGCTTCTTCAAAACCATAACGCATAATATTTACCTCGTCGCGATATAAATCGTCACAGCCCCCAGGGCCAGTTCACGGCGTTCAACAGCCGTGAACCCTGCCTGACGGATAATCCGCTCAAAACGCAACCCTGAAGGGAATGCCAATGCCGTCATTGACAAATATGAATACGCCGCCTTCCGGCCGCTGAACAAACCTCCCAAACAGGGGACAACCCGGCCCACATAGAACGCATGCCCGGCCTTCCGCCACCACCCTGAAGGCGATGAAAGCTCCAGGATAATAAATCGCCCGCCGGGCTTCAGGACACGCCAGGCTTCCATAAGGCCCTTCATCAGATCGGAAAAATTCCGGACCCCGAAACCAACCGTGACCGCATCAAAAGCGTTTTCCGGGAATGGGAGCGCCATGGCATCTCCCGCCGTCAGCTCAATCTTTGCCGAAAGGCCCGCCTGCTGAATCTTGACCCGCCCTAACGCGAGCATACTTTCCGCGATATCAATACCGGTTACATGCGCCACACGCGCCTCACGGCCGGCCACAAGCGCTATTTCCGCGGTCCCTGACGCCAGATCCAGCACCTTCAACGCATTACCCGCCGGTAAAAAATCCGTGATCAGGCGCCGCCATTTCTTATCCATCCCCAGCGATAAAATATGGTTAAGCCTGTCGTAACCAGGCGCTATCGCATCAAACATGCTGGTGGTCATTCAAATACCTTTCCGCGTCCAGCGCCGCCATACACCCGGAGCCGGCGGCCAGCACCGCCTGCCGGTATTTCGTATCCTGAACATCCCCGCACGCAAAAACACCGGCCGCGCTGGTGTGTGTTGTACCCGGGACAGTCCGGATATACCCCGCCTCATCAAGATCCAGCTGGCCATCAAGAAAGCCCGTATTGGGCGCATGCCCGATCGCATAAAAAAGTCCGCCGCACGGCAACTCGGTCAACGCTCCCGTCACAACATCCTTCACCCTGAGCCCTCCAAGAAATTTATCGCCGTACGCTTCCACGGGGACCGTATGCCACATCACGGCAATGACAGGATTCGCCGTAACCCGGTCCTGCATGGCCTTTGACGCGCGCAAAACATCCCGGCGGTGCATCAGAATTACTTTAGACGCATATTTTGAGAGATGACACGCTTCCTCGATGGCAGAATCTCCGCCGCCAACAACCACAAGGACTTTATTTCGGAAAAGAGGCAATGCCCCGTCACACACCGCGCACGCGGAAATACCCCGCTGCCAAAACTTTTCCTCACCGGGGATATTCATCCGCCGGGCTGTTGCCCCGCTGGCAATGATCAATGCCCCCGCTTCAACCTCTCTCCCCGAATCCGTCATGACCCTGAAAGGACGCCGGGAAAGATCGACCCGGACCACCGTTTCGGTTTCAATCCGCGCGCCATGCTTCACAGACTGTTCCCGCATGCGTTCCATCAGTACCGGGCCGGAAACACCTTCCGGGAATCCCGGAAAGTTCTCAATTTCTGTTGTTGTCGTTAACTGCCCGCCCGGCGCGATGCCGCCGGCCATCATCCCTTCAAACATCAAGGGCTTAAGATTGGCCCTCGCGGTATAAATCGCCGCGGTATGTCCCGCCGGCCCTGAACCGACAATAATCACATTTTCCACTTATATCCCCTCCTGAAATGGCCGCAATTCCTTTAATCCCTTTAATCCGTCAGCATCTCCCGAACCAGCCGTTATGTCCCGGCCCAGCAATTTATCCAGCGTCATATCAGATGTGATTGTAAATCCCATATCATCAATCATCCGCAATGTCCTTGTATCCTCTGCCCCCCTGGCGTTCAGATACCCCTGCAGGAAAAGCGAGTTAGCCGCGTATAAACCCAAGGGCTCCAGTGAACGCAGATGAATTTCGCGCCCGGCCGCCATCCTGATTTCCGCCGAAGGATTCATCAGGCGAAACAGGCACAGGACCCGCAAGCAATATTCCGGCGATAACCCTGCCGCCGAATTGAGGGCGATCCCCGGAACCGGGATCAGGAAATTAACCGGGATAGATTCAGCCCCGACATCGCGTAAAGAGCACGCCATGCCATAAACATCTTCCGGCCCCTCTCCCATACCGATAATAACACCCGAACATACCGCCAAACCCGCCGCATGCGCAGAAACCAGCGTACCCAAACGATCAGCGTAAGAATGCGTCGTGCAAATATGCCGGTAATACTTTTCAGATGTGTTCAAATTATGATTCAAACGGTCCAACCCGGCCTCTTTCAATCGGCGGGCCTGTGCGGTTGTTACAACCCCCGGCGACACACAGACCTCCATGGGGTACCGCTGCTTGATTTCACGCACAAGCCTTGACAGATGTTCAATCCGGCTGTCCGAAGGCCCGGTACCGGAAAACACCATGCAATACCGGCCGGCCCCTGCCGCATGGGCTGCCCCGGCTTCGGCGAGGATTTCATCATCCGTCTTCATGGCATACGCTTGAATCGGGGCAGAAGATGACGATGACTGGGCACAATACCGGCAATCTTCCGGGCACATCCCGTTCTGAACATTATTTAGGATATGCACCGTCACAGACTTGCCGAAGTACTTGTATCGGAACCGGTAAGCCAGCGACAGCAATTCCATGGTATCCAGCTGACAGGTGTCTAAAATACGCGACGCATCAGCGCGGGGAAGGCACTCCGAACACGAGATCATCTCAAAAAGTGTTTGATAATAATTATTCTGCATAGCGCAATATATTACCAGAAAGTAAGGAAAAATGCCTTGCTTTTCATCTTCTTTCCTTTATAGTGGGCTTAAAGAAAATTTATGCATACATCACATACTTTTCATATCCCTGTTATGGGAACCTGTTTCACGATAGATTCACCGATCCGGGTGGCCCGCTACGGCATTTCGTCGGTTATCTCCCTGGTGGACGACAATCTCATTGAAGACGTTCGGAAGTTTTACGCCGCCCGTTACAAAGAACCATTTACTCCCATCAAAAAATTTGATGATGACTGGCGCGCGCGCCGCATCAAGGAATACCTGGACCTGGTCCACCGGATTGTTGAAAAACAAATTGAAGATGTACGTTCCGCGCTGTTTCAACCGGGTTCGGAAATCACCCGCTACTTTGAATTACTCCCGGAAAGCGCTCCTTCAAAAATAATTTATAATCGGATGCTGGCAACCCAAGATCTTGCCGCGCGCGCCGCCCTGCAGGCTGAATTGCGGCCGCTTGTCCTGCCGGGACGTATTGACGTCAATATCATGACCAAGCTCGACAAGCCTAATGTCGACCGTGACGGTAACCTTCTGCCGGAAGAGTTCTCCGATGCCCTGGCGGCCCTGAGAGGTTTTGCCCAAAGCACCATCAACGGCGCCATCGAACTTTCCGCAGGTTTTAACCGCAGGCTTTACACGTATATCGAAGAGTTTTCAGACTTTTACGCGGATGCCGCCGGAAAATTCAAAAAAGAGATCATCCTGAAAGTGAGCGACTACCGTTCTGCCATCACCCAGGGAAAATTTCTGGCCCGCAAAGGATTGTGGGTATCGGAATTCCGCATTGAATCAGGCCTTAATTGCGGCGGCCACGCCTTCGCGGGATCAGGCAACCTCATGGGCCCTGTCCTGGAAGAATTCAAATTAAAACGCGAAGAACTCATCTCGCAGCTTGACGGGTTCTGCCGTGAGGCGCTCAAACTAAAAAACAAAACCATCCCCGAAAACAAGCTGTCCTTCCGCGTCACGGCCCAAGGCGGTATCGGAACTTTTAATGAAGACATTTTCCTGAAACGTCATTACAGCCTGGCAACCACCGGATGGGGGTCGCCTTTTCTGCTGATCCCTGAAGCCGTACAAATCGACAAGGAAACGCTCCAGCGGCTGGCCGCAGCCGGAGAAAACGACCTTTTCCTGAGCGATGTTTCCCCGCTCAACGTGGCCTTCAATAACCTGCGCAACTCGCTCAGTGAATTGAAGCGTTGCGAATTAATCAATAACGGAACTCCCGGAAGCCCCTGCATCCTCGGCCATCTGGCAACCAATACTGAATTTACAAAAAATCCAATTTGCACAGCTTCACGGACATACCAGAAACTTAAGCTTGAAGCCCTCAAAGCCATGGGCCTTTCCAAAGAAGAGTATGACCAGCAATCTGTTAAAGTGACTGACAAAGCCTGTATCTGCTCCCAGTTGGGCGACGGCTTTTATAAAAACACTGATCAGGATAAGAAAATAGGCACGTTTCCCGCGGTTTGCCCCGGGCCCAATATCGCCTATTTCAACCGTGCGGCCAGCCTCAAGGAAATGATCGACCACATTTACGGCCGAACCAACATCATGCCGTTTCCCAACCGGCCCCATATGTTCATCAAAGAATTAAAGCTCAATCTGGACCAATTTGCCAAACTCTGTGCTGAAAAGAAAAAAGAAGCGGCGGAACGTAAAGACACCGCACATACTGAATTCAGGCAAAACCTTGAAGAAGGTATTGCCTATTACAGGGGCCTGATCCCGCAGATAACCGAAGAAACAGAACTCTTCCGCAACAAAATGCTCCACGAACTTGACCTTTGCGCCAAACGCCTCGCCACACTCTGATTCTAATTTAAATCAATAAAAACACAAAACCGCTCCATAGCAACCCGTGTCGGCGGTCAAATTTCCTGAGTAATTTTCATGGCGCAGAAATCGGGGCCGCACATGGTGCAGCAGCGAGCGGAAGGGTCCTGCCGGTTATCCAGCGATGCTTCCCGAAAACGCCGGGCGCGCTCAGGGTCAAGTGTGAGGTGATACTGATCTTCCCAGCGGAATTCATAACGGGCTTTAGACATGGCATCATTAAGCGCCATCGCCATCGGATGCCCTTTGGCCAGATCCGCGGCATGCGCGGCAATCTTGTGGACAATGATCCCCTCTTTCACATCTTCCCTGTCCGGCAACGCATCGTACTCTTGCCGGTGACTTGCAGTTCCGTGCGGACCAATTGTTGTACCAGCCG
>JBAXBM010000019.1:0-17653 GCA_037141995.1 Candidatus Omnitrophota bacterium | reverse complement strand
CTTGATGGTTGCGGGGGTTGGATTTGAACCAACGGCCTTCAGGTTATGAGCCTGACGAGCTACCAGACTGCTCCACCCCGCGATGCCTGTTCCAAGCGCCCTGGCAAGCGCCTGTTAATCTTTGATCGAAACTTTTTTCTTATCGGCCGCACTTTTATCAACCGGCTTCTTCACGTCCTTGGCCTTATTCTTGGACGCCTTCTTCAATATCTTTTTCTTCACGGCAATTTTCGCCGCATCAGGCTTTTTGACTTCTTCCACAGGCTCAGGTGTCTTGCCGCCCGGAGGAACAACCTTGTAAATAACTTCGCCCTCTTTAATCAACCCCATCCGCTGACGGGCGACTTTCTCGAAATACTCAGGATCATTCTTGAGGCGTTCACGTTCAATGGTAAACTTCGAATTCTCTGCCTCAAGGTCTTTAATACGCCTTTCAGCAGCCTCGTTGCGGCCCCTTAAATCTTGCATCTGCAAGTATGACGGTAGATATAACACAAAAACCGCCACCAATACAACAAAAATAAAAATCGTATTTTTAATCATGAAGCCTTACGGCTTTAGCAAATCTTGCCCCAGATCGGGCCCGCGTATACAGCCTTTGAACCCAACTCTTCTTCGATGCGCAAAAGTTCATTGTACTTGGCCAAACGATCCGTGCGCGACAATGAACCTGTCTTGATCTGTCCCACATTGGTCGCAACAGCCAAATGAGAAATCGTGACATCTTCTGTTTCGCCCGAACGGTGCGACATGATCGATGTGTACTTGTGCTTCTTCGCCAAAGCAATGGTATCCAGCGTTTCAGATAAGGAACCTATCTGGTTCACTTTAATAAGGATAGAGTTGGCAATACCCTGATCAATACCCTGCTGCAGGCACTTGACATTGGTGACAAAAAGATCATCGCCCACCAGCTGGACATTTTTACCGATCTTGGCGGTCAGTTCTTTCCAACCCTGCCAGTCATTCTGATCAAGTCCATCCTCGATCGATACGATCGGGTACTTCTTGACAAGCTTGGCATACTCGGCGGCCATTTCAACTGACGAGAAAACTTTACCGTCATAATTGTATTTGCCATCCGCATAATATTCGGAAGACGCGCAATCCATGGCAATAAAAATATCCTTGCCAGGCTTATATCCAGCTTTTTCAATGGCCTGCATGATATAGGAAAGAGCTTCTTCATTAGACTTCAAATTGGGCGCAAAACCACCCTCGTCACCAATAGACGTATTCAATCCATTAGCCTTTAACAGCGCTTTCAAATTATGAAACACTTCGCATGACATGCGCATGCACTCCTTGAACGTCGGAGCGCCGATAGGCATGATCATGAATTCCTGGATATCAAGATTGTTATCCGCATGAGCGCCGCCATTGACGATATTCATCAGCGGAACCGGAAGGATCTTGGCATCTTCGCCGCCGATAAAGCGGTAAAGCGGCTGACCGGCATTGACCGCCGCGGCCCTGGCCGCAGCCAAAGACACGCCGAGGATCGCATTGGCACCAAGCTTGCTCTTGTTTTCTGTGCCGTCCAACGCAATCATCACCTTGTCCAACGCACGGAAATCAGGTTCCTGCCCGACGACCTTTTCCTTAATAAGCGTGTTGACATTTTCAACCGCCTTAAGAACACCCTTGCCCATATAACGCTTCTTGTCGCCATCACGCAATTCAATGGCTTCGCGCTCGCCCGTTGAGGCGCCCGAAGGGACTGCCGCACGGCCGAGTACGCCGTTATCTAAAATAACATCCACTTCAACCGTCGGGTTGCCGCGGGAATCAATGATCTCTCTTGCCTTGACATTCTTGATCTTTGACATAAATAGACCTCTTTTTCTTTAAAATTCTCTTTTAAGAATGCAGACAAATTATCACAAGCCTCTCGGAAAGTCAAGCGATTGTCTGGAACGCAGGAACCAACAGATGATTGACGCCCGCACTGCAGTATGTTATCCTTTCTTGTATTTTTATAAAAACTTTTATGACAAAGGGTTACACATGCAAAAAATAAAATTTTTTATCTGGCTGCAGCTGAACTGGCTCAAGCTACTCATAGTCTTTCTTTCTGTCACATTCCTTGTCATTGTCACCGCGCTCCTGATCAGCGGATTCGGAAGCTTTTCCTCCCTGGAATCTTTTTCACGGAAACAAATGATGGCCCAAATGGGCATGTACCTGTTCATGGGTATCGTGCAGGGCGTCATCATGACCGTTATGTACGGCGTCATGTATTATTACATGTTCATGGGCGGCGGCATGTCACAAATGCTCGGCACGGATGATTCCAGCACGATCAAAGCAAATATCAAATGGACAGATGTCATCGGAATGGAAACCACCAAACGCGATGCCTGGGAAATCGTGGAATTCCTGCGCGATCAGACACGCCTTAAGGCCATTGGAGGCAAGATTATCAAAGGGACGCTCTTTATGGGCCCCCCGGGCTGCGGCAAAACGTATCTCGCTAAGGCCATCGCCACCGAAGCTGACCTTCCCTTCCTGTCTGCCGTAGGCAGCGAATTTGTCGGCATGCTCGTCGGTCAAGGCGCAGCCCGCATGCGCTCACTCTTTAAAAAAGCGCGCAAACTTGCCAGGATTTACGGCGGCTGCATCATTTTTATTGATGAAATGGATTCTTTTGCCACGCCGCGGAGGGAAGATATCGGCTTCGGCGGACAAACCAGCCACAACGCAACAATTAATCAGTTTCTAACTGAGATCGACGGCCTGCGCAAACAAGAAAATAATATTGTTGTTTTCGCAGCCACCAATTTTAACGAAGACAGGCTTGATCCGGCCATCATCCGTTCGGGCCGTTTTGACCGTAAAATCCGGCTTGATTACCCCAGCTGCAAAGACCGGGAAGACATCCTCAACTTCTATCTCAAAAAGATCGAGCATGACGACGGCGTCGATGTCTTGACCCTGGCCAAAGAAACCATGTGGTTCTCTCCTGCGGATATCGACACCATGGTGCGCGAAGCCGCCATCTTTGCCCAGCGTGAAAAAGCCCTCAAGATTTCCTATGCCCACCTGAGCAGCGCCAAAGATCACCTGGTCAACCTCCTGAGCAAGAACGGATCCAGAAACATGCTCTTTGCGCAAGAACACGTTTATTGGGACCATATCATCGGCATGCTCGCGGCCAAAAAAGACCTCTGGGAGATCGTCACCCGTCTGCGCGATTCACGCCAGTCTAACAGCGCCAGCAACAAGCTGGCCAAAGCATATCTGTTCTACGGCGCGCCGGGCACCGGCAAGACCCATTTCATCAAAGCCATCGCCACAGAATCCCTGTTCCCTGTTGTCCCGATGTCCTCCTCTGAAATCCTGGCCATGCCCCCGAACGAAGCCCGCTCCGAAATCAAAAAAATATTTGAAGAAGCGCGCGCGCTCAACCGAACCGAACACGGCTGCATCCTTTATGTCAGCAACATCGACACCCTCGTCTGGGATGAGCGCCACGTCAGTTTCTATGACACCGTGCAAAACTTCTTCCTGAGCGAACTTGATGAAATCCTCAAAGACGACAACAATATTTACATCTTCGCCGAAACATGCCTAACCGAAGAAAACCTCAGCAAACAACTGTTTAAACCCAACCGGTTTACCCAGAAAATCCAAATCAATCGCCCGGGCACCCAGGACCGGCTGTTGCTGTTACGGCACTTCCTCGAAAAAGCCGGCGTCAACACGCCCGTCAACATCGACGCCCTTGTGCGCAAGACCATGTGGTTTTCCGTCAATGACCTCACCAGCATGATCCGGGAAGCCCAACTGCTGGCCGTCCATAGCGCCCAACCGCTCAACGACGATCATTTTGATAAAGCCGTTGACAAAACCATCGGGATCATTGAAAAAGCAGCTGACAATTTTATCATGGCCACACGCGTCAATGTGCCGTGGGACACGGTCATCGGCATGGAAAGCGCCAAGAAAGACGCCTGGGAGGTCGTGGAACTCCTCAAAGACAGCGAACGGATCAAGGCTGTCGGCGGCAAAGTCATCAAAGGCACCATGATGATCGGACCGCCAGGCTGCGGTAAAACCTACCTGGCCAAAGCCATGGCCACGGAAGCCGCCCTGCCGTTTCTGTCTGTGGCCGGCAGCGAATTCGTCGGGATTTATGTCGGGACCGGTGCGCAGCGCATGAAAACACTTTTCCATGAAGCCAGGTCCCTGGCCAAGGCCGAAGGCGGCTGCATCATTTTTATCGATGAAATCGATTCATTCGCCCGTCCCCGGCGTTCTGACGCTTTGGGCAATATCGGTGCTGAAACATCACATAACGCCACGATCAATCAATTCCTAACCGAACTCGACGGCCTGCGCAAACAGGAAAACAACATCATTGTTCTGGCCGCCACCAATTCATACGAAAGCGAAATCGATTCGGCCATCATGCGTTCCGGACGCTTTGAGCGCGTGATCCATATCAATCATCCGAACCTGAAAGAACGCCGTCAACTTTTCGAGTTTTACCTGAAAAAAGTTAAAGCGGCTGAAGATGTCAACGTCAAGGTCCTGGCCCGCAAGACACTATGGTTCTCGCCCGCAGACATTGATCACATGATCCGTGAAGCCAGCCTGATTGCCATGCGCAACAAAAGCGAAGCCATAACCTTCAAAGACCTCTCTGAAGCGTATGACCGCATCTGTTACGGCACAAAATCAAATATTCTCCAAAGCCAAGACGAAAAAATATGGACGGCTTATCACGAAGCCGGACACGCTATCATGGGCTATATCTACCTCCATCATGAGGATGTCATCAAGGCCACGATTATCCCAAGAGCCGGCGCGCTTGGTTTTGTCTCGTACCGTGGACGCGTCGAAAGACATAGCAGCAGTAAAGAGGAAATGCTGTCCTCCATTAAATCCTCTCTGGCAAGTTACGCGGCGGAAACAATCAAATTCGGCTTGACCGGTGCCGGTGTCGGCGGTTCACCAGGGTCAGATTTCTTTCATGCGCAGCAAAAAGCCCATCATATGGTGTGGCGTCTTGGCATGGGCAAATCCAAGCTGATCGGTGATTTCCACGCTTTCGTGAATCATTGGGGCGGCAATGAAAGCTTCCTTTCCGAAAAAACGCGTGAAAAACTTGATGAGGATGTCCAGGATGTTCTTCAAAATTGCCTGAAAGAATGTTTTGAAACCCTTAATGCTCACAGGGATCTTCTGGAACATTTCTCCCAGGAACTTTTGCGCAAGGAAGAATTGGAGTATGACGAAATTGAAGCGATATTTGAAAAGTTCGGCGTGAAACCCAAATACCGACCGCCGTTTCTTGATGAGGAAGCCGCGGCATGAAATACAAGGCCGTTTTTCTCTTGTTCTTCACCATTTTAACCATGGCGGGCTGCGCCCTGCCAAAAAATAAAACCTATCCGCCCTCAGAAGCGGAAAAAAAATTAATCGCCTTCTGCCTCAAAGAAGGCAATCTTCCAATCATCGTCCGCCGCGTGGACAATACCCTGTGGATTTATGCCCCGCTCAAATTTGCCATCTTTGATATGAAGGCCGGATCAGAAAACGCGGAAAAGCCCGAACGCAAGGTTCAACCGCTGGCCCTTTTATCCCTTCAGGCCGAATTTGCCCGGCGTTATTTCAAATTCAGCTATGATGTTGTCCCTGATGTTTTACCGAACGAAAGCGTTTCTTACGGCTCAACCTACACCGAAGAATACGCCAAAAAACGCCAACTGATCTATCAAGCGATCCAGGAATCAATCCTGAGCGCTGAAGAAACCCCTGCCGACAAGCTCCCAGAGTTCATTGTCATCCTGGCCGCGGACATCACCCGGGGCATTGCCACGCGGTCAATCATTTACCTCCAAGACTTGCAAGCTTCACTGACCGAAGCCATCCCTTCGGAAGAATACTACATGCGCGAATTGAATGAAGTTATCGGCAGGGATTCCCTGATCAATGATACCACCGGCCGCGGCGTGCCCTTTGCCCGTATCAGCTGGCCGTATTTTCTGACCGAACAAATAAAAAACCGCATCAAATACAAATTTACTTCAAGCGATTTCCCGCCGGAAGAAGACCCTCAGGGAACCATTGCGGCGATTGCGGCCAATACCCTGAAGCTGTACCCTTTCACCAATTATGACGGCGTCATCCTTTACGCACGAAGGCCAAGCCCCATCAGAGACGAAAAAGGTTTTATCAGCCGTGAAGTGAAAGAAGTAAGAGAATTGAAACTCGACAAAGAAAAACTCAAATCTTACGCCGAGAAACAGAAATGGGAAGATAAGGGAAAAACAACCACCATCCGCTTTGAACTGCCAAATCCCAATACATCGACAGCTGAAACAAAAGAACCCGCCGCGCAAAACAAAAAATAATCGGCGGTTATCCCTGCCTGCCATCAACAGGAATCGACGACAGCCCTTTGAGCACGCGATCTATCACTTGCGGGTACAGCACATGCTCCGCCTGATGAATGCGCGCAGCCAAAGACTCCAGCGTATCTCCAGGGACCAGGCTCACAACCACCTGCTCAATCAAGGGGCCATGATCCACTTCCTCATCAACAAAATGAACCGTAACCCCTGTCACATCAACTCCGGCCGCCAGCGCATCCTTGATCGCGTGGGCGCCCTTAAACGCCGGCAGGAGTGCCGGGTGAATATTGATGATCCTGCCGGAGAACGCACAGACAAAAGCAGGGCTGAGGATCCGCATATACCCTGCCAGGACAACAAGGCTGATATTCTCGGCTTTTAATAAACGGACAAGCTCCAGGTCAAAGGCTTCGCGTGAAGGATAATCTTTAGGATTAACAGAAAGGACGCCGGGAACACCCGCCTGACGCGCCCGCACCAGTGCATACGCGTCCGCCTTGTCAGAAATCACCACCGCCAGCCTACCGCCGATACGCCCTGCCCGGCACGCCTCAATGATCGCCTGCAAATTGCTCCCGTTCCCTGAGGCCAGCACCGCGAAGTTCAAGGTTTATCTCCCTGCAAAATACGCGTCAAATTAATAATGTCCGCTAAATCTTTAGGCCGCCCAGCCGCATGCTTATTCGCAATAAGGTCCTGCACCGAAATAAACGGGATCATCATATTGTCTACATCAAACGTTTTATGTGCCGCGAAGGCTGATTCAAAAACAACACCATCAATGGTCGTGATCATATCAATCCGACAAGGGATCACTCCGATTTGAAAAACAACATCTACTGCGGCGAATGTCTCAACTGAAATATTTGCCATCGGCGCGCCAAAAGCAATCAACGCCCTGTGAACGCGTAAAGGATTATCTCCCGATCGATCAATCCAAATATCAATGTCCCCGGTTGAGCGCGGATAACCATAAACACTCATGGCATATGCCCCTACTACAAGAAAACGCACATTATTTTCTAACAAATTGCGCAATATGTCTTTGTAGTCGCTGTTCAACATCAACGCCTCCTTTCAACGCATACGCCTCACAGGTTAAATCCCAAACAACTCCGATACGCTCCTGTGGCGTACCTGGCATAAAGACATCATCATCAGCCCCATGCTTAATAAGAATACGATTCCGATCGCAAGAATAACTCATGCTTTTCCTTCTGCCGATAAACATGTTTGCGGATACCGCCACATTCCCCATCCACCGACAAAACAAAAAATAACTCCGACTGCCATCAGGATCCACGCATGCGGGATATATTCGGAAAGTTTTGAACTGATAAGCATTGTCACCAGAAAAGCAAAATGGATCACAAATTCCATCGCGCTGAAAACCTTGCCCTGCATATCAGGCGTTGCCACTTTATGCACAACTGTATTGGCCGCAATAACTATCGGCCCGACAACAATACCCAGGAGAAAAGCCAATGCCTGCGCCACCCATATATTATGCATGGCCTCAACCGCAAACGCAAAGACCGTGGTCATGATACCGCCCGCGATCAGGCACTTGAAAATCGTCTCCACCTGTTTTTTCTTGTCGCCCCACTTCCCGTAAGCAAGACTGCCTGCGAAAAGACCAGCCCCCAGCCCTACCGCCAGGAATCCAAGATGCTTGGTGATACTCCCGAACGCGCCCTGGATAAAGACAATGATCACCACATAAATTGCCCCCACAGCCATGAAAAGGATCATCATCAGATAAATGATATACCGGATATCACGGTGGGCAAGAATATAGCGGATGCCGTCACCCGCCTCTGCCAGGACATGCCGGTACGCGCCGGCCATTTCTTTCCCGGCTGTCACGATTTCACCCGGACGGACATCGACCAGCTTCGCCTTGTTGCGGTCGCGTGTGATAAAAAAAAGTAAAGCCGCCGAAATGAAAAAGGTACCGGCATCACACAAAAACCCGCCCCGGGCGCCGCCGTATTCCACAATAAGCCCACCCAGCAAAGCTCCCAGCACAAAAGCAATCATGCCGCTGACCGTCGCCAGCGAATTGGCAATATGCAGATGTTCCTCTTCCACCAGCTCGGGGATAATCGACATCTTGGCCGGGACATAAAACCGGCTAAGGCAGAACGCCAGAAAAACAATGGCGTAAATCGGGATCATCGAATGCCGCGCCATAAACACAAGCGGGATGGTCAAGATAAGGCATCCACGAATAATATCGCAGACAAAAAGGGTCTTCTTGCGATCCCAGCGGTCAACATACACCCCGGCAATAGGTCCGACGATAAATACCGGAATAATGGTAAAGGCCAAGACCTTGGCCAGCTCCATGGTAGATGCCGAACCGAACTGCCGCCCGGCCACCAGCCCGACAAGGGCCATCTGATTGATACGGTCGCCGAACTGCGACACCAGCTGGGCCAGCCAGAACAAAAAGAAACTGCGATTTTGAAAACTTTTACGAAAACCCATTTGCCTTATCCTGAAAGAAATAAATTTGTGCCGCAAGAAAAAATATTATACCACCTCACGTGAAAATCAAAAGAAAATCCCCGTTAAATCCGGCTTGCGACGGAACAACGGGGATCTTAAAACAAGCCGACGAGAGGGTTCGAACCTCCGACCTGCGCATTACGAATGCGCTGCTCTACCAGCTGAGCTACATCGGCGTGAATGCTGTTACCACCATCAAATGAAAATCTTTTATACCAGAGTTTCCTGCGGCTGTCGAGGATGTTTTTTATGTCCCCGGCAGAAAGCCAGCAGGGCCGGGCCGTACTGGAACATAAGGACCGTCATAAAAGGCAATGCCAGGACAATAATAACCTGCACCACAGTTTTCAACTTGAATGGCGTGTAGGATGCCAGCACCCTTGTTATTAGCGAAAACTCATCCGTAGAGTTTGAAAACCCGGAAGAACTGCCTGCCAAATAATAAAGGTAGTGAAAATATTGCGCCCCCCCTTTATAAGCAAAATACGCGAGGTCATTCACATTGAACAATGCCTTCCAAACGCATAGCTGATACGTCGCATGCCCCCAGTCTTTCCGGCCGAAAAACTGCGTGATAAGCGAAAGGCAGGTTGATCTTCCTTCAAAAAACCACATGGACACCACCGGCATGACAGCCAGAAGAACCAGGGCAAATTTTAAAGCCCCCCAACCTTTGTCATCAAGTTTTTTGATAGCAAATGCCAGAGGAAAAACAAAGACCGGAAACGCGGAAGCAATCAGATAACGGTACCCGTACCACCCTCCCTGTGTCCCGAAAAATACGATAATATAAAAATTCACAAGCACTGGAAGCGAAAAAAGAACCAGCCGCTTCTTCCACGGCATCTTGAAAAACATCAGGCTTAAAACCCCCAGCAATAAAAACGGCGCTGTAAAAACAAGGCCCCAGTCAACCCCTATAAACACATGAACGATACGGCCGAGAATTTCCAGCCAAGTTGCATGGACCCTGACATAATCAAAGGCATTGGAATAAATCGTTTTCTGCGCGTAAACCGCAGGCCACAACTGAAAAACCATCAGCAACACCGTAAACGGAATAAAAATAGCGCACAAGCGACGCACCATGATCCCCGGATCTTTCCAGGACAACCCCGTTGTCACAAAAAAAAGCGGCCAGGCCAACGCAAAAAGAACATTATTATTGCGTATCAAATAAACCAGCGCCGCCACAACCCCGAGCAGGACAAAAGCCCACCACCGCCGGATAAACTGCCCCTCTGCTTTTTCATTCCGCAGAAAAAGATATACGCACAGGCATTGTAAAAAGAATTCTGGCACCTGGCTGAAAATAGGCCTGCGGAATGCAAAAAGCGGCATCCCCTGGCAAATGGCCATCAGGATCACCGCCCATACAGCTGCAGATGGCCCCACCAAAGAACTTAATATCCGGTATAAAAGCAAACACGCCAGTGAAAAATAAAAAACCGTCGATACCATGAATCCAAACTGCGACCAGCTGGCCTTGACATTCTTGACCGTCCTTCTCTCAGCGATGCTCGACCCCTCCAAACGGTCAATCCCGGAAAAAACAAACACAAACGGCGCCGCCAGAATGCCGGCCCCGATAGAAACCTGCGGCCCCTGTTCAGGTTGTGAAAGATATTCGCGATTATATGAAGGAAACTGACCGAAACTTAATGCGGAAGCATGGGCAAAATAATCAACATCATCATTGGTGTACCACTCACCGGCCGCCTGCATGGTAAAGGGTTTGATCAAAAAAAAAGCAGATACAAAAATAGCAAAGGCTATTTTAAACATAACGGCTCCAGGAATATGCAAAAAATATTATAATGTTCAACAAGACATTACGGAATATCCGTTAACTTGTCAAGTCATTCATACCAAAAAATATGGCCTATTCAAGAAAGACTACCCCAACATTTTATAATACTCCTGGATCGACGTTAAAGCATGCATCGTAACCATCCCCAAAACAGCGGTAACTCCAAGGACAATGAGCGTCACAATAACCTTGCAGCGGTAACTGTAATACGGATTAAACCAAACCAGGGGCAAGGCAAAAAAAGCCACACACAAAATAGCAGACACCACCGTTGTAGTGCGGAAATACCACGGCCGCTTTTCTTCGGCAGGCTTATCTCGTCCAACCTGAAATTCGCCGCAATAACGGCATTTCAACGCATCATCCTGAATATCTTCCGCACAAAAGAGACATTTTTTCATTGGACTTTTCTCCGTCTGATGCATTCAATTTCTGTAACTACCTGGTCAACGCGCGCCGCAATATCCTTCATCACGCGCAAAACCAGCGCCTGCTGATCTTGAACCGTCTTCTTGCGATCCACACCATCCTCAACATCAAGGATATAGTTCCCGCACTGAATACGGATAACACTCAAAATATTGGCAATCTTATGAAAATGACATTCGGCAGGATCATCAGCTGTTTCCGTAACTTTATTGAGAAACACACTGACAGGAGGCGCGCCGGCAAGCGCACGCGTGACAGCCGCATCAAGAGAAGTCAATAATACCGGCTTTTGAAGATACTCACTCACCCCCAATGATAAAACCTCAGCTTCATCCCCGGCAACAAGAAATTGCCCTGTCATCATAATGACAGGCAGCGTGAAACCTTCCGCACGCAAACGCCTTAAAACATCCAGGCCGCTCATCCCCGCCAGATTAATATCCAGAAGCACAAGGTCTGGCGCTTCCGCCTTAATCATTTCAAGCGCCCGGGCCCCCTCTGACGCCGCCGTTACAGCATACCCCCGCCGGCCAAGAAATGACTTCAAGACATTGGCCGCATCATCTTCATCCTCGACAACAAGAATTTTCACGTTTTGCATGAAAAGATTATATCACCCGATGCGGGCATCTTCCAGCAAAGTCATACAAACCTTCACATCCGGAATCTCGCCATCAAGAAAATATGCCTCGACCGGGGCATGATCCCTCAGAATGCCGAATGCCTCCTGATATCTATTCGCTTCCAATAAAGATATCACCTTCAGGATCATTCTTTTTTGACGTACCCTGACCACAACCTGCAGGCGATCAGCGCTCACATTAAGAACAAGCAAAACAAGCATGTGCGCCTCCTGTCTTGGCCCTTATCTCCCAATAATATGGAAGTCACGGCCTATCCCATCATGATTGATCCCGCATTTTTCAATAGAAAGAGGAAATGCGGATTTTCTTGTCCGGGCCGCTCAAGGCCAGTTGAAATAATAACGCACATTTTTGTGCGAACGGTATCGTCGAAGAATGACGGCTCATGCACAATCCGGGTTTATGCCATTCTGATGAAGATATACTGAAGGATAACATCTAATACGACAAAATTCAATATATAATATTATATTTTGTCATATTTCATATGAATTATAACTTATTCTTATTAATGCACTTAAGACATTATTATCGCTTGTAATGTTTAATTATTTAATAAATATGACAAAATATGCTATATAATATCAGATTTTGTCTTGACACGTTAAAAGAGTTCTTATATACTATCAGTATGAAAATTTATGAAAGAATAAAAACAGTACGGGAAGAAATGGGGCTGACAATCCAGGATGTCTATGCGCGTGGTGAAGCCATATTCGGCAAAAAAAAAGCCCTCAGCTACCGGACACTCCAGCGGATAGAAAAAGGCAATATCGCCAAATTCGCGTCAATCCTCAGGATCAGCTGCGCACTGGGCACCCCGCTGGAATATCTGCTTAAAGGCACCGAGCTCGAACACCGCATGGTTATCCGCAAAAGCGAACGGCTGGATGAGTATACCTACAACGACAAAGCACAGTCCAGCGTGATCAGCAGTCCTGCCAGAAGTTTCCTGGCCCTTGAAATGACCATCAACCCGGGCGGAAAAACTCCCGTTGAAAATTCACCGGTTGAAGGGCATCATGAAAAATGGATTTATATCGTAGAAGGGACGCTCCTATGCCGGCTGGGAGAAGAATGCTTTATCCTGGGACCCCGCGACTCTTTTTCCTTTGAAAGCTCAATCCCGCATATGTTCGAAAACAAATGCCAGCGCACCTGCGTATGCGTCATTGTCGAAAACCCCAAACACTTCTAACCTACGGCCGGACTTTTTTTCAAAATCAATTTGCCGCTGCTGAGAAGCAACCCTTTCAGCTTGTCGCCGAGGACCGAAAGGGAAACAGGCTTGCCCAGATAATCCTCCGCCCCCAAGGCAATCGCACGGGCCACGACCTCGGCACTCTGCCAGGCGCTCACCACCACAATCCTTGACGCAGGACTAAGCCCTTTAATCACAGCAATCGCATCAAGACCGCTGCCACCCGGCATTTTAATATCGAGAAATATCACATCAGGACGGCACTCCCTCACCTTGCCCAATGTCTCGGCAACATCCCCAGCCTCCAAGATATCCGCGTCAAAACGTGAGGAAATATACTGCCGCACCCCGGCTCGCAAATCCGGCTGATCATCTACGAGCAATATTTTAGGACGGATTACTTTTCCACCTCTGTCCAACACATCCCTGATCCTGGCCGTAACAACATCACGAAGGTAATTCCGGCTGAACGGCTTAATAATATATTCATCCGCGCCGCGCTTCAGCGCCTCGTCCTTGATCACCTGCTCCCCTCTGGCCGTAAGCACCATCACAATCACTTCCGGATCAGCCTGCCGGAACTCATCAATCAAGCACATCCCGTTCTCATGCCCCAGCAAAAGATCAAGGAATACGATGCGCGGCTTCTCACGCTTAAATACCGCGCGCGCCTTATCAATCGACGTCGCGGACGACACATTAAATCCGATACAAGTAAACGTCCTGGCAATGATATCGCAAATACCGCTCTCATCATCGATCACAAGGATCTTGATCACTGCCGCCTCCTCCTGTTAAAGGCCCAAACAATGCCCAAGCAGCTTCAAACCACAACCTAATCTATGGGGACGATGCATTCTTGAGCCCCAAAAACATCGGCAGCGTTATTGTCATGGGCTGCATATCAACAATGACCGGCGTAAGACCCGCCGCGTCTTGTAACCGCTGGATCATGGCAGGATCGATGTTCAGTCGAAAACCAGGCACAGAACGCTGTACTTGAAGATCTATTTTATCATGCGTTAAATCGATACCACCATTCTTTGATAATTTAAACACATTAGCAGCGATAGTCCGATCCCCCCGCATCTGATCACCTAAGGCATGAGCGTTATCGCCAATCTTTTGAATAATCACATCAAAAGACCCATACCCGTTATTAACATCCTCGGATAGGATTGTTCGAACTTGAAACTCCTTTTCCAGGACAGGCAACGGCTCATAGCGGGGTTGTTGTCTTACCGGACTAAATCGACTCGTATCCATGACAAAATATCCTCCCTTATGCACAGCTTGCCCTATCACCGGAAGCCATCGAGCATATTTTGCCGGCATAGTATGTCCCGCTTTTTGAAGGAACACATCAAATCCATCCCGCAAAAAAACCGACAATTCCTTAGAAAAAACATTCGGATCCGTTAAATCATTCTCTATTAAGAAATAAAACCTCGTTTCCAGAAAATCGTTTGTTCCAGGCCATGTTTTCCATATAGAAATATACGGCACACCTTCATCAACTCCCATATGAATATCTTGCCTGTCAATCTCAAGCGCTCGCAAATTATTTAAAAGAACATAAAAAAACTTCTCTTCCGTATTCATCGTTCGCCAAGGACTGTAACCAAAAAACCTGGTGAACAACATCGGGACTCTCTTCCCGGCCGACTCCCAATTCTTATCAAAAAACTCACGGAATTTTTCAACATTTAATCTTTCGCGTGAAGCCATAATAACTCGCCCTGGACCAACAGCCAAAGCCGGCGCTATTATATCCCCGCCCGCACCAGCATAAAGAACCGTCCTTGAACGATTGTCTGGGTTCACAATCCTTCGAATTTTCAAATAATGCACCAATGCGGTCAAACTTAATGCCAACGCTTTCCCTCGCAACAACTCAACTAGAAAATTCGCCATATTCATCTGTTGAGTTATTCTTTCTGCCCAACGCGTCCATCCAATATCAAAATTAGTCTCCAAGAAATCCCTCACGCCAGACATCGAAGCATCTTGCCGGATTTCACCCTGCGCGTTCAGATTTTTCTGCACCAAAATCAACTGCTGTTCCCTCATCCTTCTCGACAACGACCATGCCATCGCTTTAAGGCTTTGCCTTTCTCGACCTGGCAATAAAGTCTGTACACCATTAAATGATAACTGATTTACATCCGGCACAACCGGTTCAAACCCACACTTTCGATATAACACAAGATTCTGTAAACCATCCGGCAAAGAAACAACCCCGCTCAACGAATCATAGTCCATAGTCTTGGCCAATTGACTCATATGAATTTCTGCATCTCGGAATATCACACCTGCCCCGTTAAAACTCCCATACTCCTGTGAGGGATAAACCGTACGCGGGGCAGCTTTAAACGTATTTAAGATCTCCTGTTTGCTGAATACCCCGCGCGCCACCGCCGATCGAATCATTTCACGCACTTGCACCTCAGTAAGACCGACAACGGCTTCGACAAAAGCATCAAGATCTTCTTCCCAGCGAACAATATTCTGTGGCAAATCTGCGTCTAAAATAACCCGCAAATCCTCTAATGCTTTTTCATACCCATATTTTGATGTTAAAATATGTTGTGTAACAATAACCCGCGGCATTGATGGATCCTGCAACGCCATTCTCCCCAAAACCAGGGTATTAACTCCAATGCTGCGGCCGTCGTAAACCGTCACTCTTCCAACCTGACCCCGTCCAGATTCTACTGAAAGATCATAACTATCTAATTCATGAACCTCCGGATTCTTACCCAACAAATTAATGGTCACCTTAGAGCTTGGACCATGTTTAACAAAAACTCTTGTGTCATAAAAAATCTTCTTAAAAGATCCTTCAATCTGATTTGAGAACTCATCCACAAGCACTTTGAATTGTTCCGCCCGCCGGCTTATCGACGTTTGCTCAGCAGACAACACATCAAATCCAATCGGCCGCAACCCCGCCATCCAATAAAGAAACGCTGGCAAATCTACAGCCTTTTTTAAAACCATCATCTGATCAACCTGCCTTCGGAAAACATCATTGATCTGATATTCATGAACAAAAACATAAAACATGGTGTCACGATGCCCAGGGAAACTATCACTGATAACATTAGCCGCCATCCCGGCACTTTGAAGTTCCTTTGACAACTCTTGAATCATGTCCCCATGCGCATGCGTATCCATATAAATGAATACGCCGCCATTTTTTAACAAAGACCTGCTCTTTAAAGAATCCACAACACCCTGACGCGCCGTTTTATTCATAAACCGCAAAGACGCCGTTGAAATAACAAAGTCAAACTCTTCTCCCTGCAATTTCTTGTCAAAATCAAGAACATCAGCCGTGATTTGTTTAACTTTGCCATACAGAGACGCAGGTAAAGTTTTTCTTCGCTTTTCATTTGCAACTGTATTAGAATTCTTGCTGGCATCATACTCCACAACCTGTGATATATTCGGCAACTTCTGCAAAATATTATTAACCAACACGCCCGACCCTGTCGCAAAAACAAGTATCTTATACTTCTTATCGGGATCCATCTTTTTTAATAACAAATCAACAAGATAATCTTCCTGGGGCCGTGATAAATCTTCCGCCAACGGCTTCAGGACATTGGGATCAAGAAAGATTTCATTATTAGCATAAAGCGACTGATGTTCCGGCGTAAAATTATCAGAACCATCCTGCCGATAAAGCAAATCATAAAGCCCATACCAAAGCACACCTTTAAATAAAGTTTTTTCTTCATCTTTTAAAGAAACACCTGCAAGAATCTGATCAAACTGGGCATCATTACGAATCAACGTACGGATCAGGTCCCTTTGAGTATCTGTGGGCATAATGGGTGCCACCGCGAAATAGGGAAATTCATGATGAACAACAATGCTGATCATGCCTCCAAGGCCAAGCGCTAATAAATTTGATTCGATCGCAGCGATCAAACGAGCATTAATGGGACGCGCAAAAGGTGGAAAAACCAACGTATATCTTTCATCCCGCTTTTGAGACAATAAATGATCACATTCTTCCAGTCCCGTAAGCCCCACACGCCTCACCAGTTCAGAACTTGACGCGGCCATTCCGTCGATGAACAGCTTACGGGCAGCCTTGATATGATCCGTAGATTTTGCATGCTCCAATATATCAAGACCAGCTTCTATCAACCTATATTCTGAGAGTGGAACAATCTGAGAAAACGGCCTTGCCATTAATCCGGCCCCCAGTGCAGACGCCGAAAGAAGCGCCCCTGGCTCTTGAGTAAAAAACATGCCGACGAATCCACCCAAAAAAGCTCCTGTGATAGCTGAAACAAACAGCATCATTTTCCGGTTTTGATTATACACACGCTCAAGATCCAGCAGCCCGCCGCTTTTTTGAGGTCTATACGCCTGTGTCACAGCGCGGCCACCTTTTGCAATATCTAAATCAACCGTTAACATCAGATCCTGATCTATGCGCTTCGGCAAAGCCGCCGAATCACGCGACCTAATCAGTTTATTTCGAACCGACAAACGTGCACCGCCGGAAAAATACTTTCTAGACACCGGCTGTGATGTTGCCGGATCAAGCTCCTCCTTAATATAATTATACGCCCCACTTTTAAATGCCTCGACATAACGCGCCCAAATCTTGTCTTTATCCGCGATGTCTTCAATATCCACGCCAACGGTCTTTTGCTGATCCGCATACGCCTTGCCCAACAGG
>JBAXBM010000018.1:0-17966 GCA_037141995.1 Candidatus Omnitrophota bacterium | reverse complement strand
GATAGCGACTGAATGTCATTCCAATTGACACCTTTAACAGATAAAACCTGCAAATCAGACCAATTTATGGCTGTTGATGTCAAACGGGATATATCATCCCAGTTAATACCCACCGTTGACATACGCCCAATATCACTCCAGTTAATGCCCGTCCGCGCGATAACAGCAATATCATCCCAGTTTATGCCTTTCAATGTCATGGACTGAATATCCAGCCAATTGATCCCGGAACTCAATACACCAATACTATCCCAATTGATCCCATCTGTTGTCATGACCTCCATGTCATTCCAATTTATCCCCGTGGCACTTAAAACCCCGACATCCACCCAATTAACCCCAGCCATTGTTAATACTTGAATATTATTCCAATTAATATTCTGGCTCGAAAAAACACTGATATCCTGCCAATTAATCCCCGTTGTTGAAAGAACATTGATAAAAGCCCAATTCACACCGGCATCAGAAAAACCGGCAAAATTATCCCAATTAATATTATTGGTCGTCATTTGGCTGATACTCGCCCAATTTACACCGGCAACAGCCATGGCTTGAATACCCGACCAATTAACTCCTTCCTTCGAAAGAGCTTCAATATCTGCCCAATTCACACCAAACGAAGAAAGTTCCCCGATACTGAGCCAATTAACGCCCGCTGATGTCATGGCGCCAATACCATCCCAATTGATAATGGTATTACTGAACACTTGCATGTTGCCCCAGTTAACAGCATTGGTTGTCATGGCGCTTAAATCCTGCCAATTAATGCCGCTGCGCGCAAGCACACCCATATCCTGCCAATTGATACCAGTTGTTGTCAATGCATTGACATCATCCCAATTCACTCCGGCCCGTGTCAAAACACCGATATCTACCCAGTTAACCCCGGCAGTAGACATTGTTTGAAAATATGACCAATTGATGGCTGTCTTCGAAAGGGTTTGAACATCAGACCAGTTGACCCCTGCTTGAGATAAAACACCCACATCCGACCAATTGACGCCAGCCTCACTTAAAGTACGTATGCCCTGCCAGTTGACTCCGGCGTACGACAAAGTCTGGATATTGTCCCAATTAATCCTCGCCGCAGACATGGCGCCCATATTCGACCAATTAATACCTGTGGTTGTAAATATTTGAATATCATTCCAATTAATTCCGGTACGGCTAAGAACATCGATATCCTGCCAATTAATACCTGCCGATGATAAAACCTGGATATCACTCCAATTAACGCCGCCGGCACTCATGGTTTGAATACCATCCCAGTTAATGCCGGTAAAAGATAATATTTGTATGTCAGACCAATTGATACCTGCCCGTGTGAGGACATCAATGTCATACCAATTCAGCCCCCGTTCAGACATGACTGTCAAATCATCCCAGTTAATATTTGCCGTAGTCAGTTGTGCCAAATTATCCCAATTCACGCGGTCGGGCCAATTCACACCAGCGCCTGTCATCACAGCAAGATCCTGCCAGTTAACGCCTGCCGCTGAGAGGGCATCTAGGTCATACCAATTGATCCCGGTACCTGCCAAAACAGAAATATCCTGCCAATTAATTCCGACGCCAGCCAGTCGTGCAATATCGTACCAATTAACAGCCGCCTCTGAAATAAGCCCTATATCATTCCAATTAATTCCAATGGAGGACATGTTTTGAATATCCTGCCAGTTCACTCCCCGGCGAGTCATGACATAAAGATCATCCCAGTTAATCCCCGCGGCGGTCATCACACTGACATCCGCCCACTTGATCCCTGCCTCGGTCATCACCTTCGCGTCTGCCCAATTCACCGTGCTCATCTGATCCGTGACACTCTTGATCGCCACAACATCCGAACGCAAAACACCTAAATATTCCCAATTAACATCCGCGTTCGACATGCGCGACACATCTTCCCAATTAATGCCGGTTTTGCTCATGACACCAAGATCGTCCCAATTGACTTTATCCAAACTGGCTTTCAAGGCCGTTATCGTATCCCAATTAATGCCGGAGGTATTCATGGCTGTGATTTCTAACGGGGAATACGCATCATAATGCGTACCGCTCCAGTTAATCCCGTATGAAATGAAATAGGAATCATTCCGGCTGCTGGGTGTCCAGGAGCTGCCGGCACTGGCACACCAATTTTCAGTGTCACTGACAACTGGCGTCCATGCTGATTTTTCGGAAATAAGCGATCCGGGGGAGGCTGAATCTGATCTCCAAATCTGGTGCGGTAAACATTCGGCATTGGACGTCGTGATGCTCTGACGTTTGCCGTCCATTTCGATCCAGCTGTAAATATAATAGGCGCCTAAAGAACCATCCCATATGGCTGCGAATTTAGCACCCGTTCCCGCAAAGACATCAAATGCATTTGACAAGGCGGTGCCGAGTCCTGTTGCTTGCGCTATGAGTGTATAGAGATTGCCGGCCCGTGTGATGGAAATGTCTTTAAACGATGCCAGCCCGTTAACAACCTTAATTGTTGTTGTCCCGGTCAATGCGCCGGCACCGGGGTTATTTTGAATCGCAATGGAGACCTGTGTCGTATTATCACTGGCCACCACATTGCCGTTGGCATCAAGCACCGCAACAACCGGCTGACGCTCAAATATATTATCGTGTTTAACGCTGGAAGGTGTTACAAGAAAAGCAATGTGTGTGGCATCCCCGTAAGAAAGAGAACCATTGGCACCGGAAGTCGCGCTCACGCTGCCGGTCTGGCCCCCGCCAGTAAAAATATCATTGCCAATGGTCGCTGTCGCATCACCATTTTCTGATCCGCCAGAAAACTGGGCATGCACTAGCGTTGCTGCTGAACAATTCATTAAAAAAAGAATAATGAATGTTGCTGCGCAACGCTGCCATGACAATTGAAATGTTTTTAGTCTATTAATTATTGTCATTACTCAAATTATAAAAAATAACAGTGCCCTTAATTGACTACATTATCTGGATAATCACATATCACTTCAATGAATTTCTAATTTTTTTTTAAAAGATTTGTACCTCAAATAATATAAATAAAAAACACATTTATAGACGAGAATCAACCGTTACGGTGCTGTACGCGCCAAGCGTGCGCCGTAATAAATACCAGCTGTTGTATCATGGCGTTGCTTGCATCCCATGCTGTCGGGATCTTTAGCGGCAAAAGTTCTGGACGAAATTTGAAAATTACGGATGTTCGACGATTGAAAATCCCCCCCGCGATACCCGATCCCTGCTGTCCGGTCTACCCCCCGGCGCGCATCAACAAGATCAATCCCGGGCCAATCCACATTGGTTGCGTTACCTTCGTAGCCGGTCGACGTTGAAAGCTCGCCATCGCCATGTGTGCCCAAAAACTGACGCCCTTCTGTCCGTCCCACCGTAACCGCAGGCTCAGCAAGATTTCCGGAGAGTTCCATATTTCCATAATAGCCGGAACCGCTTGTAACACGTGACGTGGTATTCTCGGCAAAAATACCGGCACGCAAAGGACCTTTTTGACCATCGGCCATTGCCCCCGGACGCCCATCACCAGATGTCCATCCCAGGGCATTGCGATTAATATTCATGGCTCCATCGAAAAGAGCTTCTTTCCCGTTCTCATCCGCGTTCGCAGGGAATATCTGGCCGGATTCCGCAGCGTTATATGCCGTGCTTCCCCACGCAAATTCATCGGCAACCGGATTCACATCTCCTCCTCGCGCCGCCTTTTCAAATTCAAGCTCCGTCATCGGGCGCAACCCGGCCCAGTCAGCGTAGGCAGCGGTATCCGGCCATGAAACATAACTCATCGCACGCGCCGGCCGTGCCGTCACGGCGGGACGCATCGGGAAAAGCGGATCCCACGATACCGTGTTGCGGTCAACCACACCCGTTGAATTTTTACCGCCCTGAATGGCCGTCATCATATTCCGCGATTGTTTCGCTGCAGTACTGAGGGAATTATAAAACTCTACCCATTGCCCCTCCGTCAATTCATATTTCATCAGATAAAAAGCCTTATACCCTTTAGGGAATGAATTGGGGATTAAAAAAATATCGCCGGATTTATTTTCACCGGCAGCACCTGTTGCTTCGTAATAAAATCCTGCCGCCGGAATATTGGTCGTCGTGATCGCGTTTTCACTGGCCACATACCAGGGGCTGTCATCCGCAGTCCCCTTTTTAAAACGGAATGGGGATGAACTCACCCCGTCTCCGGCGAAAAATGCACCTTCGGGAATATATACCATTTCAATGCCGAAAACTTTTGTCAATGTATTGGCGGCATTGGCTGTCTCATCAGAAAGGCCATCCTGCGCGTAATTCCAGACAAAACGGATGCCGTTAACCTGCCATGCTCCGGCAGAAACATCTGCCCGGCGGAGAAAAAAACCTTTTACATCTTGCGGCACAAGGATCTCAAAGCCCTGCGGCGCCAGGAAACCGGACGGATTAATTCCCGCCCCGCCCATACTGGCGTGATGCCATGTTTGACCTGCGTCAGTAGAATATTTCATAAAAATCCACGCTGCATCATGCGACACGGCTGTCCGCCAGCTGTTATCCTGTTGCGCATCGAGCGTAAATACCATGCGGTGGGCCGATGCTTCCGCGGCATAAAGATTTAAATGGGCCAATTGAAGATTATTCGCAAAAGCATAAGATGTAAAAACCAGGGACAAAATAATTAATAAACTAATTTTTTTTAACATAGGTCTATTCATGGTTAATGGTTGCCAACCGTTATAGTCCTTCCGCTGAACGGGCTCCACGCCCGCCGCAGGAAGACACCGCTTCGGAAACTGAAGAAGCCGCTTGAGAACGATCAGAAATCGAAAGCTGAGAAGCTGCATCTGCCCATGACCCGCCGCGGAATCCCGCGCCGGCAGCCGTTGTCACGCCATGCGCCGCATTCACATCCATCCCGGGCCAAAAAGCTGTGTCAGCATTACCTTCAAAACCTGATGCTGTTGTTAAGACCCCATCTCCATTAACTCTTGTCAAAGCAAGACCTGAAGATAATCCAACGGAAACAGTCCATTCCTTGATATTCCCGGACAGTTCCATGGCGCCGTAATAACCAGCCCCCGATAAAGATCGGTCTGAAGAATCAGTAGCAAAAATACCCGCACGCAAAGGCCCATGCTGATATTCCACGCCTTGTGCGGCATCCCCTCCCGCGAGGGCCACATCATTAAACCGGGCATTTGTTCCCATTGTTGTTGACAGCTCAACCCCTTCTTCAGCGCCGCTTGTAAGTGATGTCACCGGATGAACATCCGTTGTCCCCCAGGCATATTCTCCATTAACGGGAAGCAACGGACCCCGTGCCGCTTTTTCAAATTCAAGTTCACTCATCGGCCTTAACCCGGCCCAGTCAAGGAACGCGCACAAATCCGGCCATGATAAAAATGTCATGGCCCTGAATGGCCTTCCCGTCGAACAAACAAGCGGAGAACCCGCACAGGCTACAGTGTTGCGGGCAACAACAGCATCTGAATTCTTGTGCGAAGCATTGGTCACATCATGATTAGCGCGGGCGGGTCCGGTTAAGGAATTGATAAATTCAACCCATTGCCCCTCCGTGATCTCGTATTTCATCATATAAAATGATTCAAACCCCTTGGGAAATGCCGCGGGGATCATAAAAACAGAACCGGAGGGAACCTCATGGGCGTTTCCGGCAGAAACATAGTAATAAGAATTAGCTGATGCCGCCGTCACATTGATAGCTGATTCGCTGTTGATAGGCCAGGGATTATTGTCCACGCCTCCGCGCTGAAACGCCGCGGCAGACGCCGCGTAATCACCGGCATAAAACGCACCCCGAGGAACATAAACCATTTCAAAAGCAACCACCGTGGCTGTTACCTGGCTGTCGGCATTTAAACCGGCAGCTTCATAATTAACTGTGAGCATGGCACTTGTAGTCGTCACAGAAGAAGTAACGTGATTGGAGGCACGCCGGATAACAGCCCCCACCTTATCGGTAGGAATTTGAATTTCAAGATCGGTATTTGAACCTTGAGAAAAACCTATAGGATTTAATCCGCTTGAAGACAAATGGCACAGTTTCTTTTCTGGTGATACTGCCGCGACATCTTGCAAACGTACAGTAACCCATACCGCATCATGATTAATCTTATTGCGCCAGGAGTTTTGCCACGAGAGGTCAAAATAAACAGCCAGTGTCTTAGCATTAGCATCACGCGATCCAAGGCGGACATTAGTGACTTTAAGATCATTGGCGCTGGATATCGAGGGAAAAGCAAACAAACCTAAAATTATAATAAGCCCTAAAATCCCAGATATTTTCATGTTCATACTACTCCTTTATCACCCGGCTATCCCTTAGGAAAAATAGCCTGTTTCAACAAAGATCGGGATTTTTATCTGGCAACATTCTGATGGCCGGAAAGCTCTGGCTTGTCCAGTTTAGAGTCAACGCGGCTTCGCAGGACAAGCCTCGCCGAAACAATTTTTTCTTCAACAAGTTTGCGGTCTTCCGCGAGTGGTTTAAGATAAAGGTACCATTGATAATGCTTCAGCGCCGTTTCCTGATCCCCGACAAATTCTCCACTGACATAGGCAAGATTTTAATGTCCGTCAGCATCATAAGGCGTAAGATCAACCGCCTGATAATATTCGACAGCCGCGCGTTGATACTCGCCTCTTTCAAAATAGACATTACCCATATTATAGTGAGCCCGGGCAAGTTCTTCCTTGAACTTCTCATCTTCGGGATCGAGATCGCCACCCTTTTGAAGGACTTCTCCCGCTTTTTTTTCAACATCAAAAGTCGCCGAAGCCGCCGCATCAGGGGATGTCTGCGCAACAGCCTTTTTATGAGAAAAACTTTGAGAATCCTGAAGGTCGATTTCAAATTTCTTCATGCGTGCATCAAAAGATTCCTGCTGTTGGCTGAGCGAGGCCTTTAAATCTTCGATCTCTTTGGTCTGTTTGGCGTTTTGACTTTCAGCACGGCGCACTTCTTTAACAAATTCCTCACGTTCCAGGCGCATTTCTTCCACGCGCTTGGCCTCATAATCTTTTTCATTCCGAAGGCGTTCAAGCTCTTTTTTTAAAGACTCAGGATCAACCTGAGAGCTCTGGATCCCGGCCCCCGATTCCGCGGCAAAAACAACCGCCGGCGATAACACAGCCATCATGCCCGCCGCAATCACAACAAACTTTATTTTTTCAAAATTTGATGGCCTCATAAAGAACCTCTCCCCGAAGAATTTAACGGTCATTTGTTATAGGCCTTTGACGGTTTAATGGCTCCGTCCGGCGCCTTGTAGTTTTCTTTCCCGGTCAAAATGTGCGGTGTAATAAAGATAACAATTTCCGACGAAGAGATACTGTCTGACTCACGGCTGAACAACTTGTTCACATAAGGCAAGTCCATAAGGATCGGCAACCCTTTTTTACTGTGGATTTTGTCGTCTTTGCGAAGCCCCGCCATGATAATCGTTGTGCCGTCCTCGACAACCAGCGTTGTCTCAACTTCAGTCTTGTTAACCTGCGGGATCCCGCCCCCCTTGGACGTTATTTTATCTACCACCGAGGATATTTCAGGGCGCAATTTCATCGTGATCATGCCGTCATCATTGATCGTCGGAGTAACGTTTAGTTTTAACCCGACATCAATGAACCGGACGTCTTCACTCGTGATGGCATTGTCGCCCGTCCCTGAAACTGTTGAAATAATATAAGGCACCGTATCACCAATATGAATCCGGGACTCTTCATTATTAACAGCCATGATCTTAGGGTTGGAAAGAAGTTTCGTGTCGCTCACCTGCTCCATGGCGCGGATGTTAAAAGCAAAACGATCCGCATTAATGTTGCCTACAGCAATCTGCCCAAACGTGGTGGACAGATTATCTGTCGACGACATGCCGCTCTTGTCCAGAAAGATGTTTTTAAATTGAAGGTTCGGGTTAGCTTTGTTGCTTGAAGCAATATTCCAATCAATCCCCGCGTCATAGCTGGGCTTGAAAATAACCTGAAGGATGCGCGCTTCAATAAGCACCTCTTTGGTCGGCTCATCAAGGTGGCGGACAATTTTCTCAACCTCATCTTTACGCCCCGGGAACACGCGCACCACAAGCTGATTGGAACGTTCATCCGCCGAAATCGATCCGACAGACTTGGCATCAATCCTGGCGCGCAACTTGTCAGCAACAACATTCGCCTGGGCATACTGCAAGTTATACACCACTGTTTCTAACGGCTGCTCAATATCGGCAAGGACTTTTTTCATCTTCTCTATAGAATCAGGCGTATCAATCAGCACAACAGCACCGGTATCTTCGTCTATAATAATTTTTCCGACATTGCTTTTCATGTTGTCCAGCGCGGCAAGAACATAACTCGGCTTCGCATATTGCAGGCGAAACGTAGCGACAACTGTCTTGTCGCTGAACTGTTTTCCGAACATGGCTTCATATTCCGCCGAAGTCATCACCTGAACAATGTTGTTCTGAATGCTGTACGCCAGCCGGCTGGATATGGCAACGATATCCAGCGCATCCTTGATGGCGACGTTATCCAGGAGGACCGTGGACCGGCCATCAACCGACGGGCTAATGACAACATTAAACTCACCCTTCATCGCGAGGAACTTAAGGACATCCACAATGTTCATATCCCGGACATCAAGCGCAATCTTGCGCGCCATGCGCTCTTCAATAGTTTCTTTCGGCTGAGAAACAATCAAAGGTTTTGGAAGCTGCGGCTCGTCGGCAGCTGCCGTCCAAAATCCCGTCATCGCAACAACGAGCGCGGCGCCGGCGCAAAGCATCATGATGATCTTCCGGGGGGAAAGTGTATGGTTTGTCATAATTTAATCGTTATCTCCTCGTTTGCGTAGCTGAAGACCGCCCTGTCCGTATAAATAGTCTTGACCACAATACCCTCAATCTTGTCGCCCTCTCTCAGAAAACATGTCTCTTTGGTCGCGATGTTCTCCAGCATAACTGTTGCTGATTCCGGAACATCAAGCCATGCCACGCCGACAAATTTATACTTTGCGATCTTGGCCTGAAGAGCAGCACGATCCGAGGGCACCGCCTGTTCGCCGACAACGCGCTTCTCAAATGGCTGGAACACATTACGGGAAGAAACTTTATTGAGATACCAGGACACTTCTTTCATCCGGGGCTCTGCCGCAGGTTCTTTGTTCTGAATCGCCGGGAGATCTACCGCGATGCGCATATCCTCGCTCAACCTGGAACGTCCATCGACCACTTCCTTAATCATAAAAATAAAACCGGCCACAACAATCAACAGCAGCACGATATTGATCTGGCGCAGTGAAACAGGAATTCTCGACGTAGATTTTTTGGGAGGCGCCACAGGGGCAGGAACATCTTTGGCCTTTCGCGAGGCTTCGATGATCTTTAGAAGTTTTTCTTCTGCGGTTTCTTTCTTAGCCATCGTCGGTGTCAAAGTAAAAACAGTTTAATAAAACATCCTTTTACTACTTCTGAAGCATTTTAATATTAACATAGTGAGATTGCCCCGCAAGTTTTTTTTAAACTTTCTTGAGGGATGAAAATGTTTTTCCCGACAAATAAATCCCGCCGGCCACAAACCCAGCCGTCCGGGCAAAAGCCCTCAGCCACATCATGCCCCCCGCCGCCATCCCGGATTTGAAAGAGCGCATGATATAAACCCCGAACACCGCCTCAAAAACAAAAAATAAAAATCCTGCCGGCAAAGCCCACGGCCAAACGAACAAGACCCCGTGAAGCAGCACACAGGGAACTTCTGCCGCATCTTTCCAAAACGTATACCCATCCCCACCCATCATGCGCGGATGATCCGCATACATCTTCACGCGCCAATAACCATGCCGGAACTGCTCGCGCAAATAACGCCACGGCCATTCTTGATGATAATGATCCACACACACATCTGCCAAAAATGAAATCCGGCCCCCGTGCGCGCTGATCCGGTAACTGAGGTCATTGTCCTCACCGCTGGCCTGGCGGTAGCCGGCATTAAAGCCGCCGGCAGATTCAAAAACAGCCCGCCTTACCGCAAAGTTATAACTCCCGAAGAAGCGGGGATATCGTGGCATCAGCATCTTGTGACGATAAATTATTTCCGCGTGGATAGCCGCCGCCAGCCAGGCATCAGGATTGGCTATGCCATAACTCCCGGCCACAACAGCGATATCCGGGTCAGAAAATTCCCTGGCCATCCTGGCGATCCAACCCGGCTGAGGGCGGCAATCCGCATCCGTAAAAAAAAGGATGTCTCCGCCGGCCTCCCTGGCCCCGCGATTGCGCGCACCAGCAGGACCGGTATTAGCCTGATAAACATATCTGACCTGCGCATAACGCGTAACAATATCCCTCGTACCATCAGTCGAACCATCATCCACCACCACAAGTTCTATGGCAGAAGAATAACATTGCGCCAGGACAGCCTCAATGGCCGCAGCAATAGTTGCCTGCCCGTTATAAACCGGGATAATGACGCTTGCGCGCATGTCAACGGCCATCTGTGCGGCCTTTTAACTCTCTTAATTCCTGTTCCAGAAGGCCAATGGCCTGCGCCATCTTGTCATTCCGCTTATTCTGCTGGCAAAGAAAGACGGTCATCAACAGGCTGAGAAAAACAAACGCGCACAAAATCGCAAAGAAAATAAAATTGCTCGCCAGCTCAAAACCGCACAAACTGGCCATACTGAATAACAATTCACGGAAAACAGAACAAATCACCCCCAGCATGGACAAAAAAAGCCAGGCAAAAGCATACTTGAACGTTAACTTTTCCCGTCTAACAAGTTCCAGTACCAACACAAGGACAATCAATGAAAGGATAAGCGCAAGCCACTGGATCGTCATGGTTCGTATACCTTTCTGTTTTTTAACATGTGCAGTAAAATAGCGCCGGACACTTTTAACATATAATAAAACGGTTTTAGAAATGCGATCGAACTCACACCCGATCGGCGCGCGCGCATCACCACAGGGACCTCTGCCAGCCCTCCGCCCAGGCGGTGCACCACCATAACGGCCTCGGGCTCGGGATAATCAGACGGATAATAGGCCGCAAACACTCTAATAAAACGGCGGCCGCATGCGCGAAACCCTGAAGTGGGATCTGTCACCGTACGCCGGGTCAAACAACGGATAAGCGCGCTGAAAAATCTGATGCCGACACGGCGGCACGCCGAAGAACGAAATCCATCCTGTTTTATAAGAAACCGGCTCCCGATAGACATATCGGCTTCGCCATCAATAACAGGCCGGATCAGCGTGGCTAAGAATAAAGGATCATGCTGGCCGTCCCCATCCACCTGAACCGCGATATCATAACCATGCCTGAGCGCATACCGGTAACCGGTTTGAACAGCACCGCCGATCCCTAAATTAAACGGCAGCCGCACAACCATCGCACCTGCCGCGGCCGCCCGAACACTTGTATCATCAGACGAACCATCATCAACCACCAATACCGCGACACGTACCGGCTGAGCAAGAACCTCACGGACAATCCCCGTAATCGCCTCCGCTTCATTAAAAGCGGGAATAATCACAAGTGTCTTCAACATCATCGCCGATCGCCCGATTTTACGTAAAGATATTTGGCCGCGAGGGCCACCCCTTCTGCCTTGTCCGTTACTGCCAGGGTTTCATCAGGGATTACCCCGTCAAACGGGAACGGCCGTCCATCAGGAAAATGCCCGCGCGCGTTAACAAGGGCCAGCGTCGATCCATCCGAAAGGTCAAACATACTCTTTAACAAAACCTGTCCGGCTGTCTGTTCACCAATCACCACCGCACGCTTATTGTCCTGCATGACACCTGAGAAAAGTTCAGATGCGCTGCCGGTTCCCTTGTTAACCAGGATCGCCACAGGCCAGGCCACCTTAAAGCGGGATGGAATAACCGGGATATCAAGATCCGCGCGGGGCCGCTTGCGGCCTTCAAAATAAATAAGACTTCCCCCGCTGGGAAGAAAGAAAGATGATATCGCCCGCGCAGCCAGCGGCGGCCCGCCCGGATTATCCCGAAGGTCGATCACAAGGCCTTTAGGATTCCTCGGGCCGATGAATCCCAGCAAACGGCTGAAATCATCCGGTGTCCCCTTGTTGAATTTCGGGATCTCAAGGCAATAAATATCTGGAACGCCCGTCGAACGGAGAAAAACAGTCTGCTTGAAATATTCCCGGCAAAAAACCTCGATCGCATGCGGAACCTTTGTCTGGCCTGAAAAATAATTGATCACAACCCGCGCGCCCTCCAGCGGATTAAGCGATTCTTTAAGACGGGCATCGCTCAACGTCAAAACATCTTCCTGCCCGATACGGACAATCAAGTCGTTTTCCCGCAGCCCTTTTTCGTACGCATCCGACCGAGGCTCCACAAAATCCACAATCATGCCGTTAGGTACTAAATGCCCGTCGATCCCAAGATCAATCTTTTTGCCAAAAACTTCCTTGGCGAACTGCTCGGCAGGCTTGGGCGGCCAAAAACGGGAAAAAAGATCGTCCGGCTGTTTAAGCATATCTACAAGATACGCCGCGCTGCGCCAGCGGATATAATCCGCACTCTTGCGCTGACGCACAATATCAGGATAAATTTGCGCGTCAAAAACATCCAGAAAATGATTAAAATCAGTACGGCTCACCTCAAAAAAATAATGCTCCTGCATCAGGGTGTAAATTTCTTCAAAAAAAGGAAGGTAAGCCTGATGCGCAGGCACCGGTACCGGCGCCGCCGCGCGGGCTGCGCCGTGAAAATGAAAAAACATCAAAAACAAAACAGCCAGCACGATGTTGTATATGCCCAAACGAAAAAAACGCATAAATCCTCCCCTGCAACAGCATTAACCATCAAAAAACCTTCAGATCACACCCCAGGCATGCGCCAGCTCCCGTTTGAACCGGGCAATATCAATACCGACATTAGCAACAAAATCCGCATGCCGCCTGCCACGGCGGTACTCGGGCATGCGCGGCGGCATCTTCAGACAAGCACTGATCAAGGCAAGGTCAAAATCATAAAGGATTGTCCCGTGATGAAGCACATACGCCCGCCCCCGACGCTGGGCATTACCTGAAAATTTCATCTCTCCGGACTCAGCGACAAGGTCACAGACCGGACGAAAAGCCGCATCCACACCGCAGGCTTTTAACGCCTTCAAAACCCTGCCCAAAATAAATGCATAAGAACGGCCGATCGAGACCATGTCTGCATGGCGCGCTTTAGCAAGAACCAGTGAAAAATTAAGGCACCCCGGCCCCTGCAAAACCGTCCCTCCCCCTGATGAACGGCGCAAAACTGCTACCCCCGCGCTGGCACACGCGGCAGCATCCAGATCATCATCAGGGTCACAGGTGCGTCCTAATACAGCAAAAAAAGAAGGCGACTCCCAAAAGCGTAAAACCTCACCACGATCACCGGCCTCCGCTTCACGCAAAAGGCCGTCATCATAATCAAGATTTTTCCGGGGATCTTCAAAAGACAGGTCTTCGACCCTCATGCCCGGGAAGCGAAGAAGTTGACATTCATCTCACGCGCGGCCCTGGTTTCATCCGGGCGGGAAATAGGCATTGTACGCGGAAAATCATGAAATGCCGCCGGATCAGTCCTGGCAAGTGCATCAGCCCTGATCATGGCATCCACAAAAAAATCAAGTGTTTCCCGGCTTTCGGTTTCCGTCGGCTCAACCATAATAGCCTCCTTAACCGTAAGGGGAAAATAAACGGTCGGCGGGTGAATCCCCTGATCAATGAGAAATTTCGCGATATCAATCGCATGAACCCCCCGCGCGGCATGCTTGGTGGCAGAAAACAGGCATTCATGCATGCAGATCCGGTCAAAAGCAACCGGGTAATTATTTTTCAAGCGGTGCATCAAATAATTGGCGTTAAGAACCGCATGATCACTGGTCTCTTTTAACCCGTCGCCACCCAAAAGAAGCATATACGCATAAGCGCGTAAAATAATAGCAAAGTTACCATAAAAGGACGCAATATAACCGATAGAATCAGGGTGGCCGTAATCCAAATAAAAAAGACCGTCGGGACGCTTGACAACACGCGAAACCGGAAGAAATTTCTCAAGCTTACCCATCACCCCTACAGGCCCTGCCCCTGGCCCGCCCCCGCCGTGAGGTGTCCCGAAAGTTTTATGCAGATTCAAGTGCACCAGGTCAAATCCCACATCCCCCGGCCGGCAACGGCCAAGGGTCGCATTCAGATTCGCCCCGTCATAATACATCAGCCCGTCAACCGCATGAACCAGGCGGGATATCTCTCCGATACTGGAATTAAACACCCCATGCGTATCCGGGCAGGTCATCATCAGCCCCGCCGTTTCAACGGTGAGAACAGCCTTGAGCTTTTCAATATCAATGCCGCCTTTTTTGTCAGACGCGACAGAAATAATCTGATAGCCGGCAACCGCCGCGCTTGCAGGGTTTGTGCCATGCGCGGAATCAGGGACAATGATATGTTTCTTTTTATTTCCCCTGGCCTTGTGATAGGCC
Organism: Candidatus Omnitrophota bacterium; assembly: GCA_037141995.1. GTDB lineage: Bacteria > Omnitrophota > Gorgyraeia > Zapsychrales > Fredricksoniimonadaceae > Fredricksoniimonas. The sequence goes on along the minus strand of JBAXBM010000018.1, from coordinate 3,488 downwards.
GCCATGAGCATAATCCCGGTCAGCTCGCCATGCGCACCGGCCAAAGGCTGAAGCGTGAACGCTTTCATCCCCGTGATTTCGGAAAGCCACCGCTCCGTATCATACAGCACTTCCAGTGCGCCCTGAACATAACGCTCCCCGCCTTTAAGCTGAGGCAACAGCGGGTGAAGATCCGCAAACCCAGGCATGGCCGCCGCTTTTTCAGTGAACTTTGGATTATATTTCATGGTGCAGGAGCCGAGCGGATAAAAATTCGCGTCAAGAGAAAAATTAAGACGGGATAAACGCGTAAAATGCCGGACAACATCGAGCTCGGAAACTTCGGGCAGCAATAATTCTGCCTGGCGTAAGTATTTGCCGGCAATCACAGCCGTAACAGGCACATCAGAATCCGGAAGTTTGAACCCCTGCCGCCCCCTCACACTCTGTTCAAAAATAAGTTTCATGCCACAACCTCCGCCAGCGCTGCCGCATAAGCCTCAATTTCACTTTTAGTGCGTTTTTCGGTAACAGCCACCAGCAAGTAATTATTCATGCCCTCATAATAACGGCCGAGGGGAAAACCCGCGGCAAAACCCCGCAGGATCATCTCCTCTACAACATCCGCCGCGTCCCGGGGCAAATAAACAGTAAATTCATTGAATGTGGGAGACGACCGTTTGACCTCGACACCGGGGATATTCCCCAGCACCCGGCGGGCATATTCTGCCTTGTCAAAATTAAGCTGCGCGAGCTGCCTGAACCCCTGCCGTCCCATGAGCGCCATGAAGACCGATGCCTGCACCGCACATAAAGCAGCATTCGTGCAAATATTCGACGTCGCCTTTTCCCGGCGGATATGCTGTTCCCGGGCCTGCAGGGTGTTAACAAAACAACGGCGGCCCTGGGCATCAACGGTTTCCCCGACTATACGCCCGGGCATTTGACGGATAAGCGCCCTGCGCACAGCCATAAATCCCAGGTACGGCCCTCCGAAATTAAGCGGCAACCCCAACGACTGCCCCTCACCCGTAACAATATCAACCCCCATCTCGGCCGGTGTTTTCAATAATCCCAACGCGACAGGATAAACACTCGCGATCACCAGTGCCCCGGACGCATGCGCCTGGGCCACAATATCCGCATGATCGTCAATAACACCGAAAAAGTTCGGATTCTGAATAATAACCGCCGCCACATCCTTATCCATCAGGGCCGAAACACACGCCCGATCAGTTTGCCCATGGGCCACCGGCGTTTCTATAAATTCAATATGCAAATTGTGGGTATACGACCTGATCAGCTTGCGGTAAATCGGGCTGACACCTCCGTCCATAACAATCTTTTTTCGCCCCGTCACGCGAAGCGCCATCATCATGGCTTCATAGAGGGCAGTCCCTCCGTCATACAACGATGCATTCGCCACGTCCATCCCCGTCAACGCGCAAATGCCGCTCTGATACTCAAATAAAGCCTGCAGCGTCCCCTGGGAACACTCCGGCTGATACGGCGTATACGCCGTATAAAATTCTCCGCGGGACATAATGGCACCGCACGCTGCCGGCACATAATGGTCATAATAACCGCCGCCGATAAAAGGAATCAACGCCCCGGTATTTTTTGAAGCAAGCCGGCGCAGACGTTCAATAACCTCGAACTCCGAAAGGCCTGCCGGAAGATCAAAAGAACGCGGCGCATGCTCAGGCCGGATGTCAGCAAAAAGCGCGTCGATAGAATCAACGCCAATCACACCGAGCATCGTCTGAACATCTTGTTCTGTATTAGCAATATAGGGATTCAACAAAAGATCCTGGATTCAATGCCGGACTATTATTCGTCAGTATCAACGCCACCATTACGGTCAAGGCTTTCAAGATAACTGCCGTATTCCTCCGCCGTCAGCAGGTTGGATGATTCATCCATATCGGACACCTCGATTTTGACGATCCAACCCTTGTCGGAACAGGAACGATTGATAAGCCCCGGGTCATCGGCGAGCTTGTCATTGACATCAATAATCCGGCCGGACATCGGCGAAAAAATATCGCTGGCAGATTTCACGGACTCCACTGACGTGAGCTGCTCAAACTGCTCCACTTCAACATCCGTATGCGGAAGATCGACAAACGTGATATCTCCCAGGGCACTCTGGGCATATTCGGTAATACCCACCGTGCCGACACCATCCTCGATGTTGATCCACTCATGTTCTTTGGTGTACAGGTAATGCTCGATAATATCCATAACCATCTCCGCTTTCAGTCTAATCCCTGAGTGTTCCCATTTTATAAAATGGCCTTGAAGCCGCCAGGGCTTCTGCCCTCATTTTTTCATCCCCAAATATAATATTTTTAATCGTCTGCGTAAACTCTTTTTTAATAAAACCGATACCGATCCCCGCTCCGAGTGCCGGTGAGAACGTCCCGCTGACAACTTCTCCGATCAACACCCCGTCTGTGTCATAGATCAAATGCCCCTGGCGCGGAGCCCGGCGGCTGGAAGAAACAAAATGAATGATCCGGGGGGCGCCCTCCCCGACCCGGCGCAAAAGAGCTCCCCGGCCGATATAATCTTTCTTATCGTCGACAAAACGCTTGAGTCCTGCTTCCAGCGGTGATATCTCCTCGGACAATTCATGCCCGTAAAGAGGATAACATACTTCAATGCGCAGGACATCCCGCACCCCAAGCCCCGTCGGACGGACACGGCCATCCGCGCACAAAGCATTCCAAATCTTTTCTGCCATGCCCGACGGCGCATAAATCTCGTAACCAAGCTCGCCGGTATATCCCGTACGGCTGATAATAACATCTTCACCCAAGAGGGAAAAAGTCCCGAAGGTGTAATAGGCCAGATCCCGGATCCCGGGCACTAACGGCAGCAGCACCTGACGGGACAACGGCCCCTGGACATCAATCTTGGCTGTTTCCCGCGACATGTCCACAAACCGCGTTCCGGGGGCAAGGTGCGCACGGAAATGAAACGCATCCTTGTCAATATTCCCGGCATTAACAACAACCATCCATTTCTTCTCTGCGAGGCGGTAAACAATCAAATCATCAATCGTTCCGCCGGAAGCATTGAGCGCCAAACCGTAACGGCACGTTCCGACCGGCTGATCCTCCAATGGCTGGGTGACAATCCGTTCAAACCCGGAAAATACCACATCCCCCTCAATGATAAATTCCCCCATGTGGGAACAATCAAAGACAGAACATCCCTTACGATTGGCCTCATGCTCTTTAAGAATACCGTCGGGATATTGGACCGGCATCTCCCATCCGGCAAATGGCACCATCCGGGCGCCGAGGGCCGTGTGAACGTTAAAAAGGGGCGTGCGCTGCAATCCAGTCGGATGTGTCATATTACTCCAGTACCACATCAATGCGGCTTACTTTACCATCACGGATATCCCCCGCGTAAGGTGACGGGATACGGCCCCCGTCAAACTCCTGCACCACCCCGCGGTGTGCCGAGGCGTATGTCAATACCGCCCGCGACATCCTGAC
>JBAXBM010000017.1:0-18050 GCA_037141995.1 Candidatus Omnitrophota bacterium | reverse complement strand
GGATAAACAATGTATCAAATGTGGTCTTAAGTAATCGAGGTGTCCTGGGGCAACGCCAGAAAGCCAGGCTGTACCTGGATCCTTATAATGATGCTGGACATGGTTTTTATGGTGAGCAAAGCCGACATGAAGTAGTTAGGTGTATTACGTTGGAGGATATTTTTATTCAATACAATGTGAAGCATTGCGATTTCTTGAAGATTGATTGTGAGGGCGCGGAGCATGATATTTTAAGTGCGACACCGTTGGACGTATTTCGAAAAATTTCGAGGATTGTTTTGGAATATCATAAAGTCGAGCATGGATGCGAGGGGGTTAAGCCGTTGATCGTTTTGTTGTCTCGTCGAGGTTTTAGGGTTTCTGTGGTGCCTTCAAAAGATGAGCCTGGCAGGGGGATGTTATATGCTGTCAGAAGAGCCAAGGCTATTTCCCGGTGAGGTCGACATGATTGGTCACTTGATTCGAAGAAATGGCTCGGCTTTTTTTACAGAGCATGAAAAGAGATTTATCTTGCTTGCCGGCCAGGAAAAAGACCCGTTTATTCCTGTTAAATTTATTCGTCATGTTGTTGCGGGGAAAGCGGCGGCTATTAAATTGTATCGGGATTTGAAAAAACGCGGCTGGCTACTTCGGGGTGAGGGGGGTGTGTTTGTTCCGGTTCTTCCTTATTTGGAAGTTCATTTGACAGCACATTGTAACCTTGATTGCCGCGGTTGTTCCCATTTAGCACCTCTTGTTGATCCTTGGTTTGTTAAGTTTAATCATTTTTCAAGAGATCTTCGGCGATTGGCGAAAATATTTTATAATATTTCTGTTTTTAGAGTGTTGGGAGGAGAGCCCTTGTTGCATCCGGAAATCGCACGGATGCTTATGGAGGTGCGAAAGTTTTTTCCATTTTCAAGTATTCGTTGTTTAACCAATGGCATTTTGTTGCCCGCGATGAAGAGCTCTTTTTGGGAATCCTGCCGTCAGGCTAATATCGAAATTGATTTATCTGCATATCCTGATGTGCTTGATGTGGAAGGTCTCCGGAAGTGTTGTGTGGCGCATCGCGTGAAGATCAACATTGATCATGTGAAGAAGTTTTATGCCTGGATAAATCCTGCGGGAGATTCCGACCCGCAAGCAGCGATGAACTGTTGCCGGAGAAAGTATTATTGCCCTTTCTTGAGCGAAGGCGCTGTTTACCGTTGTGTTGTTTCTATGAACGGGTCTGTTTTAAACAAAAAATTTGATATTGGGATTCAGCCGGAGGGCGGGGTTAGCCTTTATGATCAGCATGTTAATGGGTGGAAGATATTGGCGGCCCTTAATACGCCCGGTCATAATTGCCGGTATTGCGCCACACGATTCAGGCCTTTTTTGTGGGGGAGGTCAAAGGGCAATGTGGGTGAATGGTTAGCATAGCCAGATGGCAGGATGTTATGTGAAATATTAAATTTTCATTGAGCAAGGATAATTTTTTATGAAACAAAAAAACTACTTATTGATTAATCCTCCTCGTTATGAAGTTGCTCCGGAATATCTTTCGGATGGGTTTTTTGAACTTATATCGAAGGCGTTCTTTTTGCCCGTAGCTTTGTTGCGGATAGCGACGTATTTAAGAAGCAAGGGCGATGCTGTTGCGCTGATTAATTGTTGTCCGAGCAAGCCGGATTCTGTGGTGCCGCATTATAGAATTGGGCAAAGACAGTGCGGTAGTTTTATGCGCGATGCTGTGGTTAGTCCGCTGTATCATTTCGGGATTTCTTTTGAGAATTTTAGAGAAAAATTAATGTTTCAAAAACGACCGGATGAGATTTTTATTACTTCTTTTTTTACATATCAATGGGAAGCGGTACATCAGATTATTAAAATATGTAAAGATGTTTTTCCGTCAGCACGAGTAACACTGGGAGGTGTTTATCCTACCCTGTGTCCTGACCATGCAAAAACATCGCTTGCAGATTTCATCCATGTGGGTGAATTGCCGATTACAAATCATTGCAGGTTAGCATTAGATCTCTTGGAAGACGTTCCCGATTATATTATTTTAAAGACGTCCAGAGGCTGTCCCGGGCAGTGCAGTTATTGTGCCGTTAGCTTGTTGGAGGGAGCAACAATGCGGTACCGTTCTCCGGAAGATGTGGTGGATGAAATTGAGGAGGTCGTAAATAATTTTAATATTCGTAAAATTGTTTTTTGGGAATCGAATATTCTGTTGAATGCTCAAACGCATTTTGAGTGTTTGTTGGATTTGATTATCGAGCGAAAACTTAATCTTTATTTGGAATTTCCAGAGGGGTTCAATCCAGTATTATTAACGGATAAATTATTGTATAAAATGAAGTGGGCCGGCGTTTCGTACCTTTCGTTATCATTGGAAACTAATAATCGGCAGATGGCAACAAAGCGATTTCAATCAGTAGATAAACTTTCTTCTTTTAAAAGGTGTGCTGCATCTTTAAAGAGCCTAAAAGTGAATGTCATGGCTTTTGTTTTGGCAGGGCTTCCAGGACAGGATAGCCAGGATGTGCGGAGTGCTGTTGTAGATGTTTTACATGCAGGCGTTAGGCCGTTGATTATGCCGTTTACTCCTATTCCTGGAACAAGAGAGTATGAGCGCTGTTATAAATTAATTGCATCAAAAGGGTTGGAGGAGTTGCATCCATTATTGTGGCCCTGTGTTGAAAGTCGAGATCAGTACGATTTTTTGTGTAAACTGCATGGTCAGTGCTGGGATGTAATAAAGTCCTGGAGAGATTAGGTTTGGCGAGAATTCGTGGGGTGTCAGTTTTGTTTATTGGTTTTAATCGTCATGATAAGGTAAAGAATGTATGGTAAATAAAATAAGGTTTTCCATTCCTTATAATGGCGATATTGAATTAGTGCGATGGGCTATACATACCGGACAAGTGGCAGAGGTTTATTTTTCAGGCGTTGGCAGGTTTGATTATTCCGCATCGCATGAGGTTATTTCTAGATATTCACAACAAGAACTAAGGGCTGTAATCAAGCTGTGTGCTGATCAAGGGGTAGGTCGAAATTTGTTGATGAATAAGAATATTCTTTTCTTTGAAAGTATTAAGGGGATATTGGATGGTTTGAATAAGTTGAATAATTTTGGTGGTGTAACGACGGTCACTATTTCAGATCCGCTAGTTGTTCCATATATAAAGAATAAGTTTCCCCAGATCAATATTCAAACGTCGGTCTTTATGCATATTGACACAGTGAATAAAGTGCGAGAGTGTTGGAAAATGGGCATTAATACTTTTTGTTTGGGTGTTTCCGTCAATAGGGATGCGATAGAGCTTGAAAAAATAAAAAAGTTGAAGAAAAGTTGTCCTGGAATGTCTGTCAAATTATTGGCAAATCATGGATGTTATGCTAATTGTTTTTATGCCTTGCGGCATGAAGATTGGGCTGAGCTTTCTGATTTTCGCAAAGAATCTTTAGATGAAAATGATAAATATTTATTAGGACAACATATTAATCCACATCGCTGTGCTTACAAATTGATAAATTTATCAGATGAAATTAAACGGCCATTTATTCGTCCGGAAGATGTTTGTTTTTATGAAGAACATGGCTTTGCGGATCAAGTCAAAATAGCATATCGGATAGATACATCATCTGTCTTGCGGATGAAACTTGAGGCTTATTTTGGCCGTTCTTATAGGGGGGACTTGTTTAAGCTTGTGCCTTCGTCAGGGCTTTTTCCTCGCAGGCATCGGGCTTATATTTTACGCAATGAATTATTTCCTAAGAAGTTTATTCAGAAAACATCGTGTTGTGGGAATTGTTGTGAAAAATGTCATTATTGTGAGGATGTTTCTTTGCGTGTTTTTCAGGGGCGGTAAAAATTAGTGAGAAGTGTTATACAATGAAAAATGATATTAATTTTTTAAGATTTTTGGCGGTTCATAGTTCAGTGCTTCCCTTTAATGGTTCTATGGCAGATGCTCAAATGCGGGAATGGCCGGCCAATGTGGTTTTGGATCACGTGAGGGATTTTGTTGCAGAAAGCAGGCGTGACCACAGGTCTGAAATTTCATTGTATGTGCATATCCCTTTTTGTCAGGATCCATGTTCTTTTTGTCATTGTGCCAGGATAAAACTGTTAAGTCAGCAACAACTTGAGCGGTATTTGAATCTTTTGGTTCAAGAAGCTGATACTTGGGCAGAGCCTTTTCAGGGCATGCCTTTTCAATCGTTATCTTTTGGCGGCGGAACGCCCTCTATATTGTCTGAATCTCAAATTTATAATATTTTTTCTCAGATTCATAAGCGATTTCGTTTCTTGCCGAAGGCGCAGATCAATTTTGAAGCCACTCCGGCGACACTAACAGCGTCGAAAGTGAGGGTATTAAAACAGGCGGGTGTTACTAGGCTTACGTTAGGGATTCAATCGATGGATCCGATTGTCTTGCAGGGCACCGGGCGCGTTCAGACATGGGCGCAAATAGATTCGTGTGTTCGGGCCATAAGAAAGAATAAGATTCCGATTCTGAATATAGATCTTATGGCCGGGCTTCCTGGGCAGACCGCAGTGTCTTTTCTTCGGGATCTTAAAAGAATATTGAAATGGCAACCGGATATTTTGCATATTAATCCTTTTGGAAGCGTAGAATCTGTGCAAGCTTATTCTAAGCATAGAGATATTTCTTATCGAGAAATGGCGTTAACCCGGATATCCATGATAAAAGAAGCGAGAAATATTTTATTGAAAGAGGGATATTTTACCGACAATGGAAATTCGTATTCCAGGGTGAAATTTGCCGAGAGTGCGCAAGAGGTTTCTATTACGCAAAAAAGTGGGTCTATTCTTGGGTTGGGATCTTCGGCCAGGTCACGTCTTTCAGGGCGCGCGATCTGGCAAGCAATGTATGGTGCTGGCGCGATTGAAAAGATAAATTATCGAGGTGTCGTATTGGATGGGCAAAGTCGGATGGCTGAGTATTTGATTTACAATTTATTAAGGGCGGACGGCGTTAGTAAAGAGGTATTTTTCTCGTTGTTCGGTATTCAATTAGAAGACGTATTTAAATGTGAGCTATCAATCTTGATGGCTAGTAAAATTATTGTATGGAAGCGTGGCAGATTCATTTATAACGGCGATTGGAGCGGGTTGTCATTGTTTGAATATTTTGTACATACTAAAAGATTTTATGGAGAGCGACTTTTGATGTGTTTACGTAAAACATTTGAAGGGGCGTATCATCCGGATAAAGATTATTCTTATCATTCTGAGGGATTACCTGCCAAAATAATGGATGATTCTTTTACAGCATTATTGAGTCAGATGTGAGGGAGTATGGCAAAAAGGAAACGGTTATTTATTTCAATATGTTGCACGTGTCAGTACAGATGTGAATTTTGTATTTATGTACGAACGGAACGTCATGTTGGTTTGACCGTTCAGGAATGGGGTGAGCTTCTGGTGGTTGCCAGAGAAAATGGGTTTGAAGTTTTGGAGATAGGTGGGCGGGGTGAGCCAACATTAAGCCCTGATTTTTTTGCGATTGTTGTTAAAGCACGGGCATTGGGATATGTCATCGAGGTTCTTTCCAATGCGCAAAATCCGGATGTATTGTTGAATATTCTTCCGATGATCAGCAAGTTGACGATTAATCTGAATAGTACGTGTGAAGATGGTTTTCAACAGATTCATCGACCGAAGAAGCGCATATCTTTTAATCAATGCCAAAAGAACATCGGGCTTGTTTTGGCGGGTATCAGTAAGTTGAAGTCGCATATAGATATTTTTATTAATTTTGTGGTTTATCGAGACTCTTTGCAGGAGTCGTTGACTTTCCCCTTAGAAATAAATAAATTATTTTCCTCTTATTTAAATCCGGAGAAATTGATATTTGTTTATTATCAGCACAAGCAGGGGTATGAGCAACCTGAACACGGTGATGGATTGAACTTGCAGGAAACAATAAAATATCTTTCTTTGTGGGAGACGCTTGGGAGAGAAGATTTTTTTAGGAAACATACAAATATGCTCATGTTTATTGAAAAGACTCGGCGTATGTTGGACCGGTTGTCAAGAACGCCGGCTATCAGTCGTGAGAAATACGCTTGCGATATATACAGATTTGTTCGGTTTGTTGATAGCAATGGTGATATTTTTGCGTGTTATAATCCTTTTCGGGTTATTCATGGATTAAATAAAGACAGCGATCCTTATTATTGTGGCAATATGCACACACATGGGTTGGGGAAGATTTTTCATGCATTATGGCAGCCGCAAGGGGCGTTTGATTTGTCCGGGCGATTTTGGAGTCCGTGTTTGTTTTGCGCACCACATCCTGTTGCGATCAAATCTTTATTGAGACACCCGATATGTTGAAAGGGAACAGACAATCATTTTTATTGGCAGATGACGTAGTTGTTATTCTTCCACCTGTTATTATGGCGGCGTATTCAGCATCCATGAGAAGTTTTTTGTTTTCTATACAGGCTATGTTAGAGAAAGATGAGATTCGGTCCTGTCTTCTTGATTTTTCCTGTGATAGCATGGGTTTTGAAAAGTTTTATAAAGAGGTTGAGGCTGATTTAACAAAGAAGAAAATCTTTGTTGTGGCGGTATTCTTTAATAATTGGAAAGATTCTTTCAGGATTTTAGAAAAAATAGCACTTGCGCGAGCGTCTTCTGAAATAAAAACAATTTGTGTTGGACCATATGCTGCATTCTTCTATGAGGTTTTTCTTAATAAAGGATGGGCGGATATTATTGTTTTGGCTGATGCGGAATTTGTAGTGTTAAAGCTTTTAAAGAGTGGATTGGATTTTCAAGCGATAGCAAAAATATCCAATATTGCTTATAAGGAGAAAGGCAAGGTCTATAAGAAAAAAGTTATGTGGACGGATCGTCTGGATGAAGTGCCGTTTTTGTCGCCATATTTTATAGCCAAGGCCATTCAGCCAGTGACGGTTTTAATAAGTCGAGGCTGTCCTTTTCCGTGTGCGTTTTGTGATAAAAGAAACCTGTGGGGTTCTAAGGTAAGGTTTCGCAGTATTAAGAATGTTCTTGAGGAACTTCAAGTGTTGGAGGACGCAGCGGTTAGAGATATTGTATTTGGTGATGATAATTTATTGTTTGATTCTTTGTATATCAAGTCATTGTGCCGGCAGATGATAAGGCGCGGCATGCATTTTTCATGGAAATGTGATAGTCGAGTGGATGCGGTTACTCTTGAAGTTTTAAAATTAATGCGCATGGCAGGATGTCGCATGATTTGTTTTGGTGTTGAATCCGGTTCTTCGCGGATACGGCGTAATTTAGGAAAATATATTTCTAATAAAGATATTATTAATGCTGTTTCGTGGGCGAGGGAAGCGGGTTTGCATGTTGGATTGTATATGCTTTTGGGGTCTCCTGGAGATAGTGTTGTTACTTTGAAAGAAACAGAGCTGTTTTTAAGAAAATTGGCACCTGTAAAATCTGTGCTTTGGCATTCTTTAGTTTTGGTGCCAGGATCAAGGCTGTATGATGAGTATATTCTTAAACATAAGAAGAAAAAGGATTTTATTTTAACGCGAGAACAGCCAGTGAGTTATAGGCAAGATTTTCCAGAGCATAAAAAGGCATAAGATTTTTGAGAGGAGTATATGTTGTTTGATGGGAAAAACAATAGGATCCCACCGTATATTTTCTTGCGCGATGATGATGTTTGGTCAGATGATGATATTTTTTTAGAATTATTATCTTTTTTAAAAGAGCTTTCAGTGCCGGTTATTTATGGTGTTATTCCCGCTAGGCTTGAACCACAGATGGTGGCTGTCTTAAGCAGGGCAAAGAGGGAAAACCCGGATCTTTTAGATATTGCTCAACATGGGTTTCAGCATGTGAATTATGCCAATGATGGTGCGTCAAAATATGAGTTTGGAGCAGGTAGAAATTATGATGAGCAGTATCAGGACATGCAAGAAGGTCAAAAGCTTCTGCAGGGGGCTTTCGGATCTTTATTAACATCAGCTTTTATTCCTCCTTATCATGGATTTGATGGTGTGACGCTTGATATTGTTGATAAGCTTGGATTTCAGGTTTTCTCTGCCGGGAAGAAGGTTGGTTTTTTACGGGAATTTATTTTTGATTTACCAGCCAGGGTTGCTCTTAATGAATACCGATCAAATGGTGTTCCTATGGTATTTGACAGCCGTCAGATGTTGTTGCGGTTACGCCGGGAGTTGCTGGTTGGCGGGATTATAGGGCTTGTTTATCATCATCGTGCTATTCGGCATGTTTCTGATATGAAAGCACTGAAGCTTTTGTTGCGATATTTGGCTGGTTTGCGCGATCGAGGTGTTGTTCGCTGTTGTTTGTTTTCTGATATTTTACGTTTGCGAAAGTATGGTGGTTAAGGCATGCATACGTTAGCTGTGCGCACAGTTTTCATTTATATGACCGAACATTGTCCTCTTGCGTGCAGGTATTGTTATTTTCGGCATAAACAGAATCGACATCTTTTACGGGATGTTATGGAGCGATTTTTGGGTTTTTTAAAGCGGGAATCGGGTGCGCCGGCATCTTTTGTGATCAGTGGCGGCGAAGCATTGCTGTGCTGGGATAAGGTGAAAGAGCTTGTGGCCGTACTCCGGCAGGATTTCCCGGTAAGTGCTCTTCATGTCCAGACTAACGGGTTGTTGTTGGACGGGGTGAAAGCCCGTTGGCTTAAAGCGCGAGGGGTAAGCCTGGAGTTTGGTCTTGATGGTGATTTTGAAACAACAGCACGTTGGCGTACGCCAATGGATCGGAGAGGGTTTGATCGTCTGGTGCGCAATATCCGTCGTGCGGTAGCTGCCGGGGTATCGTGCGGATGTACGATGACGGTTCATCCGGATGAGGTGGCGGGCATGGCAGGAAACTTGCGCTTTATTAAAAGCACAGGCGTTTCTTCGGCGGATATTACGCCGGCGGCATTTATGCCGTGGGGTCAAAAGAGTGTGCGATCTTTCAAGGTAGAGTATTTAAAGATCCTTCAGAATAAAGATTTGCGGGATATTATTTTTACAGGTGAGGATCATGAATTTATTCGGCCAGGGGTTGTTGATCTCAGCCTACATCCTTCCGGTGAGGTTCTTTTGGGTGATGCATTTTTATGTCTTCCTGAAGCGGTGCGCCGGAAGTTTAGTTTGTGGGATTGCCGCACAGGGAAGCTCAGGCCGGAGATAGTAGAGTATTATCAGCGTTTATATGCCGGGCTATGGCGGCGTCCGACGTGGAAAACGTATCGTGATTATGTTTCGTTCAGCTTTGAAGTTGTTAATCAGATGATGGGGCGGGACTATCTGAATGTCCGCGAAATGGTTCCTTTGATGAGGTTTTTAACGCGGATGCATCTTTCATCTCGGCATGCCAATCCTTCCGCTTAATCACGCCTGGTTTTTTGTGACAGACCGTTGTAATCTCCGGTGCGGATACTGTTTTTTCAAGCACAAGACAGGGCGGTCGGTGATGACGGAAAAAACATTTCGCGCGGCCATGGATTTTACAGGAACTTTCAAGCGCCCTGAGTTTATTTTTTCCGGAGGTGAGCCATTACTGGTGTGGCCCAAGGTTCGCGGATGGATCCGGAAGATTCGCATGGCGTATCCTAAAGATTATATTTCGGTACAGTCAAATGTCACGTTGTTAGATCAGCGGAAGAGTATATTCCTGAAAGAAAATGATGTTAATGTTGAGGTGGGCATTGATGGTGACGAGAAGACTATGTGCACGAATCGTCCTGGCGCCGGAGAAGACTATTATCGAGGTGTTTGCCGCGCAATAGGATTGTTGACGACGTCAGGTGGGCGTAGTACAGCGACGATGACGGTGTACCCGCAAGGGGCGGGTCAGCTTTTGTCGAATTTGAAGCATCTTGACGGGTTGGGAGCCAGGCGTATTGAAATTCATCCGGCATTCATGGAGGCGTGGAATATTTCGGCGGCAAAGAAATTCCTGCAGGGATATCGTCAGGCAAGTGTTTATGCTTTGAAAGAGAATAAAAGGGGATTGATAGGCCGCGGGTACAGTGAGGTGCCTCGCGGTGCCTGGGATATGGTAGTTCTTCCTGATGGTAAAGTCTTGCCGAATTGGACTTTTCTGTCTTTTCCGGAGGCTGTGCGTAAAGATTTCTATGTTATGGACCTTTCCGGAGGGACAGTCAGGATGTTGCCTGCGGCGGATGGTTATTTTTCTGCCCTGCAGAAGTTTATTGTATCAATGGGTAAGAAAGGAGCCACGTATCGGCAGATCAGTAACTTTAATGCTGGACTGGCGATAAGAAAGGCTGATGTTCAGCCGATGGAAAGATTTCTTGTTTATGCGGGGCTGTGTGATGATGTTGAAAGAATTGATCAGGAGATCCTGCGAAAGGTATTATGTTAAAGATCGGTCATAAGCTTGGCTTGATAGGACATGTCAGGCAAGGAGGTGAGTGTGATTGTTAGAAAAAAAGTGTATCTTATAGAAATGGGTTGTCCTGCAAGAGCACTGGAATCTTTAAAGATAAAGAATTTTTTCCAGATGAATGACCATGAAATTGTCAGCAAACCAGAAGGTGCTGATTATATCATTTTTTCAACATGTGCCCTTGAAAATGATCTTAAGACAGCGTGTTATCATGCGATCGATAAGTTGATGAGATATTCAGCAAAGCTGATTGTTACCGGATGTTTTCCGGCTGTTGCGGATGTAAAGTTATATGATAATAAAAAAGTACGCTTTATACCCGTTAAACACATGGATAAGTTGGATGATATTTTCAAAGATTTCAAAGTCAAGTTTGAATCATTGCCAGATAATAATCTGGTGGAGGTTAGTGCGCGAAAAGATGCTGATGGCAAACAGCGGCGCGCCATTGCCATATTGAGGGTTGGTGTCGGTTGCAATGAATTTTGTACTTATTGTATAACGCGGCTTGCCGTTGGAAAGCTTAAGAGTAAGCCGCTGGATGTGTGTCTTTCTGAGTATAAAGAGTGCCTAAGAAAAGGGTATCGGTCGTTTAAGCTTTTGGGTGAAGATGTGGGGGCTTACGGTGTTGATTGTAATAGTTCTTTGCTGGAGCTTTTGGAAAGAATGTCCGATGTTGATCGTCAATGCCTTAAGCGGCCAAATGATAAAGTGAAACTAATGATTGAGAATTTTAATCCATATTGGGCTGTGAAGTATCGGGATGCCTTAAAGGTCATTTTAAGGACAGGAAAAGTTATTAGCCTTACGTGTCCGATTCAATCGGGCAGTGACAGGATTTTGCGGTTGATGGGGCGACGTTATAGAATTAAAGAGGTGGAAGAGTCTTTGTTGGCTTTTAGAGGGGTGGATCCGGCGCTGAGGTTATTTACACATATTATTGTTGGGTTTTCGACGGAGACACACCATGAGTTTATAGATTCACTGGAAGTGATTAAAAGGGTTTCATTTACTGGGGTGGAGGTTTTGTCGTATAGCGACAATAAGGAAACACCGGCGTATAAACTGAGCGGCAAGATTGATGCGGCGGTAATATCCAAAAGAAAAGGTTGTGCCGAGTCATTCTTGGCGCATTATGGTTTTAAATATAATAATAATACTGAACGTGTTGTGGCGTTACAGCACCTTGTCGGCAAAATATCCGGTTAGGATAGCTTGGGCGCGGGTGTGACCGGTGCTGGATAGGAAAAGATATTATGTCAAAGATCCGTTATGAATCGATTTTAATTGAACAGGCTTTTGCACCTGAATATGGAAACAAGCTGAACGAATATTTACAACAGATGGGCGGCCTTAACGATATTAAACCGCTTGTCCATGCGTTTGAGCGTGATTTTGCGGCGTATATCGGCGTGAAATATGCGATGGCGGTTAATTCCGGCAGTGATGCGCTGGCGATGATCTTACGAGCCGTCGGGGTTGGGAGGGGCGATGAAGTGATTGTCCCCGACTTGACATATCATGCGGTCGCGCTCGCCGTGATTTATTGCGGAGCTAAGCCGGTATTTGTGGATGTCAATGCCGATGATCTTTTGTTGAATGTTAATGGGGTTGTACTGGCTGTTACCGGTAGGACCAAGGCTATTATTGCGGCGCATATGTTCGGACGGGCGTGTGATATGGAAGCATTGCAGAAGCTTTGCCAGAAGAAAGGGATTGTTCTTGTGGAAGATGTTTGCCAGGCGGAGAGTTCAACCTTGAATGGCCGAATGCTCGGAAGCTTTGGTGATTTTGGCGCATTTTCTTTTTCGTATTACAAGCCGTTATCTTCCTGCGGTGGCGGGGGAGGGATGGTTGTTTTTAATGATGAGAAATACCGGTCGATCGCGCGATGGATGGAAGACTGGCGGGATGACGTGGCTTTGTTGAAGCTTGGGCAGAGGTTTGCGCCGATGGCTTTTATGGATCTTGTGGCCTTGCGTGTCAAGTTTTCTCATTTAAAGAGGATTATTGCGGCACGCAAGAGTGTGAAAGGCCTTTATGAAAAGGCGTTGTCGAAGATGCCTGCATTGGAAATATTTAAAGACCGGACCGGTGTTGACAGCGTGCCGCAGAATTTTGTGGTTTGCAGTGATCGTCGGGATGCGTTGATGGATTTTCTTTCAGCTAATGAGATTGTAGCGCAAAAGCCTTATAAGCCGCTTCATGCGATGGCGGCGTACCGGAAATTTCTTCGCGGGGAATTTCCGGTCAGTGAGAGGTATTATCAACGGGCCCTGCATTTGCCAGTGTATTCTTTTATGAGTAAAGAGAAGGTTATACGGGTAGTTGATGTTTGTAGAAAATTTTTTAAGTCTGAATAGTTGTATTGTTGCTTTTATGGGAGCGGGTTCTGGAGAAGGTGCGAATGATAGTGCATAAAGAAATTTTAAAGAATATTTTTCAGGGAACGCCGCCGCAATTTTTGACGAAGGCCGAGATTCATTTAACGAATCAGTGCAATTATCGGTGTGAGTTTTGTTTCTTGCATTCTCCACTCCTTGCGGAGTCTCATAAAAAATCCTCAATGCCCGGGGCGCAAGCATTAAAGATTGTAAAGGATCTGGTACGCTTTGGCGTAAAAGAGATATGTTTAACGGCAATGGGTGAACCGTCGTATCACCCCGATTTTATTGGCCTGGTGAATTTTATTAAAGACAAGGGTGTTGTTTTATCGACGTTCACCAATTTGTCGGCTGTTTCGCCGAAGATTCTTGAAGCATATATGCGGATGGATCGTCTTTCCGTTAATCTTTCGGCAGTAGATGCGTTGTCGTATCGTTCTGTTCATGCGCCGAAAAACAGGGTTGCGTTTAGCCATGTATTGAAAAATATTCGAATGGCTGTGCAGGCGAAGCATCCGCGCATTGAATTGGTATTTATTATTACAAAGAATAATTTTAGGGATATTGGAAAAGCCCTGGAGTTGGCGTGTTTCCTGGGGGTTGAGAGAATTAAGTTTAAAATGATTATTAAAGGGCCGCAAGATTTGCATCTTGACAAGGCGAAGGTTGTTGAGCTTTTGCGGGAAATTGATCGTTTGCTCGGAATTCCGGCAAGTATCCATTCTAATTTATCAGATTTGCGCGCGGAATTGCTTTCACCTGACAATGTATGTGTTTCTTTTCGGCGATGTTTTGTTGGGTATTTAAGATTAAGGATCCTGGATGACGGAGGCGTTGTGTTCTGTTGTTTGAATAATGTGATGAGGGTCGGGAATTGGAAAAAAGAATCTATGGGTCAGATCTGGAATGGTGTGAAGGCGCAACGGTGGCGCATTTTGGGCAGAGATGAGTTAGGCTCCGGCTGTTTATCTTGGGAAAATTGTCATTCTTGTAATTTTGCCAGGGATAACGCCGCTATCGGGACGGCATATGAGTCTTTTCTTGATGCGAAAGACGCGCGGATGATGGAGAAGAAAGAATGATCCTGGATTTGAAAGAAAAACGAAAACGTTTTTTATTGCGCGTGGCGGGGGTGCGTCAGGGGAAGGTTTATGTCGGCCCGGAAACAGTGCATTTTCATCTGACGAATAAATGTAATTTACGCTGTCAGTTTTGTTGGGCCCATGCGCCTGGCAGTGAGATGCACGGGCATCCTTTGCGGCAGATCGCTCTTGAAAAATTTGAGCGTATTATTCATGATTGTAATGACCTTAAGGTCGAGGCGGTTCATCTTTCCGCTGAAGGGGAGCCGACGCAGCATCCGCGGTTTTCGCAAATGATGGCATTGCTCGACAGAATGCCTTTTTTTGTCAAGTTGTTAACCAATGGAACTTTTTCGGTGGCACAGCGTCGGGATGTTTACAGGGCAGATGAGGTTGTTATCAATTTAGGGGCTGTTGACCGGACAGGGTACAGTGTTTTGCACGGAAAAGATTATTTTGAGAGGGTGATAGATAACGCGCACAGTTTAACACGGTTTAGAGACAGGTATAAAAAGTCAATGAGCATAAAAATTCTTTTTGTTAAGAACAAGATGAATTTAGGTGTTTTACCCGAAATGCGGTTGTTGGCTAAAAAGCTTGGAGTTGTTTTGTTTGAGAAAGATATGATGCCGACACGGCAGAATGAAAAGATACGTTTGCGGGGAAAGGCTTTAAAGAATCTTCAGGCTCAAGTAATGCCGCCCTGTTATTATGGCTGGTTTTATGCCTCTATTACGCATCAGGATGATGTTAGCCTTTGCTGTTATATTTATAATACCGGCGAGGTGAATATTGAAAGAATGTCTTTTAAGGAAGCGTGGTTCTCTGCGCCCCTGATGCGCTTGCGCCTGGAGGCGGCGCGAGGGTCTTTACACAAGAAGTTTCTGGAGTGCCGGAGTTGTCCGGCGGCCATGAGAGGATTCGGGCGCAGACCCCCGTTGTGGGGTATTGTTCCGGAACAGTCTGCCCAGCGGTCTTCAGAGGGGTAGGCATATTTAAGATCAATGCAGGGCTATTATGCAGGTGTTACTATGATCCTTGATATAAAGGAAATACGAAAAAGATATTTATTGCGTGTGGCCGGGGCTCGGGATGGAAAGGTATACATTGGCCCTGAGACGGTTCATGTGCATGTTACCAATCGCTGTAATCTGCGCTGCAGTTACTGCTGGTATCATTCGCCGGGGAATCCGGTTCATATGGATCCTATAAAGGATATTTCTTTAAAGAAATTCGAGGAGATTGTCAGCGATTGTATCGCTATGAAGGTTGACACATTGTATTTTTCTGCCGCAGGTGAGCCGACACTGCATCCTGATTTTCAGAAGATGATGGCTCTTCTGGATAGAAGTCCTTTAGCCACGAATCTTCTTACTAATGGGACGTTCTTGCCGGCGCAGTTGGCGTCTGTTGTAAAAGCTGACCGTATCAATATTAATCTTGGAGCTATTGACCGTAAAGGCTATCGCCTGTTGCAAGGGAGGGATCTTTTTACAAGGGTCATTGGCAATATTGCCCGCCTTGTTCGCTATAGAGATACGTATAAGCCGTCTTTGAAGATTGAGATCGTTTGTGTGGTGAACAATATGAACCAGCCCCTGGTCAGTGAAATGTCGTCGGCAATGAAGGATATGAAAGTTGATGCTTTTTTCCCGAAGTTGATGCGGGTTACAGATTTGAGCCTGGATCTTAAGCCGGTTGACGGGGTAGGTAAAGACCCTTTGTCGGATCAAGTCAGATTTTGTCCTGTGTGTTTTAGCGGCTGGTTTTCTGTCTCGATTGAGCTTGATGAAAGTCTCAGTTTATGTTGTCATGTGCCGCAGATGAAAGTTCTTAGCCTTAATGGAATGTCATTACGCAAGGCCTGGGCCAGCAGGGCGTTGATGCGGATGCGTTTGGCGGGTAAACATGGGCATTTTAAGGGAAAGTTTGATGAGTGTTCCGCTTGTCGTGCACATAAGCGGAACATGGGATTTGCTAAAGAATTCCTTGCCATGAGAGTTTATGCCAAAGCTAAAAATTGATGATTTAACGGTCGAAATTACTAATAGGTGTTGTTTGCATTGCCGTTGGTGTGATATCTGGCGGGAACAGGATCTTAACGAGATTTCTCTGGTGTCGTTGACGGCGACGGTGGAAAAATTGCAACAGTCATTTCGTATTAACGGGATATCGATCACCGGTGGAGAGCCGTTCCTGCATCCTGATATTGCAGGAATATTGAAAACATTGGCGCTGTGGAGGGCTCAGCGGCGTATTTCTTCTTTTGGGGTTTATTCCAGCGGGGCTTGCCCGGATATTATTGATAAGATATTGAAGAAAGATGCGCCGATTCTATCGGGTATGGATATCGGTATCAGCATTGATGGTTTAGAAAAAACGCATGATATGTTGAGGGGACGGGGGGCGTATCGTCAGACATGGAAGACCTTGCGCCGGCTTTATCGCGGTTACAGCGGCATGTTTGATGTGGAATTAAAATTCACGGCGAACGGACTTAACTGCCATGAGCTTTATGACGTATATGAGCTTGCCTGTGCGCACGGTTTTCGTTTTACGCCGAAAGTGGTCGAGAGCCATGTTCCGGCGTATTATCATCGCGGTGCCGGCGGGCAAAGGCCGGAGTCGCAAGGGGATCATTTCTTTCCTGTATTGCGCGATCAGATCCTGCGGATATTGCGGCAGGAGGCCTACGCGCCGGTTGGTGTGGTACAGCCGAAAATGCTTAAAATTCTCCTGCGCCTGGTTGAGGAGGGTTCGGGCGTGATCAGGGTATGCAAGACGCCGGCCAGAACATTTTTTATTACATCCCGGGGTGATGTTTATCCTTGTCTTTATATGTCATCGGCAGGGTCAATAGATCCTGAGAGTTTGTGCTCGCCCTATTTCTTCGAACAGCGCACGGCCTGTATTGTCAGGGGTGCCAAGGCTGACTGTTCGGGTTGTTCTTCCTATCACGGTTTTCTCAAAAGCTTTAATACATTGTCTCGGATATAAGGATTTTCGCTGTCTTGTATGAGTATGTCCGCAGTTGCTTTGCCGCCGCAAAACCACGCGGCGGGTGCTGTTTTGGGACGCGGCAAACGGCATTTTTCTTCAACAGCTTTGGCCAGGGTTTTAGGCGAAAGATTTATGTAAGGAATGATTGTGCTTTGAAAATGGCATTTCATAAGCAATGAGCGTGCTATCTGGTCATTGGTGCTGATCCTTGCTTGTGGATGGTGATACGGGATCATGATGGCGGGTGTTCCTGCCTGCATTAGCTGGACAGATGTGTTGTAGCCGCAGAGGCTGATGGAGGCGTCGCAGTCTTTAAAGAGTGTCCCTAGCGACGGAATATGGTTGAATAGGAAAACATGTCTTGTATTATATTTTTTATGGAATGACAGGAATAATGCCTGTTCTTGAGAAGAAGAGGCTGGGCCGCAGGCGATGATGAAGCGGTAGTGGTCACCCAGAATGGCTTGAGCCTGAATGGCATTGAGAATAATTTTTGGATAAACCGTACCGCCACCGCGACTGACGATGACCGTGTGTTGTGGATTCTTTGACGTGCTAACGGGAATGGATATTGTTGGTTGAAGTGCATCGTGAGGTGTGACGTATCCGGTATAGATAGTTTTGTGTTTTATCGACGCAAAGAAATTTTGGTATTTTTCCTGTAATTCTGGTGAAGGCAAAGATTCCAGAAAATAGCTGTTTTCAAGTTCCGGTGGTGTATGAATAAGAAGTTTGTTGTAAAAGGGAAGAAGTTTGTTGAGGATTTTATTATCTCTCTTTTCTTGCACGGATGACAGGCTTTGAAGGTAGGGGTAGCCGATGCTGGCATAAATGTGTGAATGTTTCTGAAATAAATATTTGAGTGTCGGTAATAGTTCGGGTAGATAGTCGATGCGTCCAAATGGGAAGAATTCAGTGATGAAAATGTCTGGTATAATACGCCGGGCTTGAGCGAGGATGAATTGTGCCCGTTCGCTGTTATGCCGCGTGCCCGTAATTCTTTTAAAACTGGCGCGTGAATCAAACGGGTGGGGGATGTTGATGACGTGGGCTTCGGCGGGGAAATTGACATAGGCTTGCGGTATCCCGCCTTGCAGGATGTGCAGGCTTATTTTGTCGCCATAGTTTTCTATGAGCGCGTGGGCGATAGCAATGATCCGTGTTGTATGCCCCAACGTTTCTTTATGGGTGTAGTGGATA
>JBAXBM010000016.1:0-18879 GCA_037141995.1 Candidatus Omnitrophota bacterium | reverse complement strand
CGCCAGAAGAGTGTGCGGAGCTTGAGTCGCTGGCGACAAAGGCGGGGCGGTATCTTATGGTCGGGCATGTGTTTATTTTTAACGCGGGGATCCGCTGGATGAAGGCCTGCATCGATTCCGGTGAGATCGGTCGTATTTTTTACGCGCACTCTGAGCGTACTAATCTCGGGCCGTTCCGTTATGATGTCAACGCCCTTTGGGACCTGGCGCCGCATGATATTGCCATTTTTGATTTTCTTTTCGGGGAATCCGCGTTGAGTGCGTCGGCAAGGGGATTGAAGTGCCTTGGGAATTCCCTTGAGGATTTAGCTTTTGCCACATTGGACTATCCGGCGGGCAAGATGGCGAATCTTCATGTTAGCTGGGCAGATCCGCGCAAGATCCGGCAGATCACCATTGTGGGCGAGAAGAAAATGCTTGTTTGGGACGACCTTGATGCCATGGGGGCCGTTAAGGTTTATGATAAGTCGGTGGAGCGTACGTCGAAGTATTATGCGTCATACGGGGAGTTCCAGCTTTTGTCGCGGGAAGGTAGTATTACCATTCCAAGGATTAGCCTCGGAGAACCTTTAAAATTTCAAGGGCAGTATTTTATTGATTGTATCAAAACAGGGAGGCCGCCGGAACTGGCGGATGCTCGCCGGGCGGCACGGGTGGTCCGCACGCTTGCGGCTATTCAGAAGTCTATGGATAACAACGGTACTCTTGCAACGGTATAGCATGCACTATGTGAAACACGAGACAGCTTTGGTGAGTCCGCAGGCGCGTATCGGGGACGGTACGAAGGTTTGGGCTTTTTGTAATATTCAATCCGGCGCGGTGATTGGAAGCGGTTGTAATATCGGTGACCATTGTTATGTTGAGAGCGGGGTTTTTATCGGCGATAATGTGACGATTAAAAACGGGGTTTCGATTTTTGACGGCGTCATACTGGAAGACAGTGTTTTTGTCGGGCCTGCCGCGGTGTTTACCAATGACCGTTACCCGCGCAGCCGCGCGGCCAACTGGAAACTGGAACGGACGATTGTTAAGAAGGGTGCTTCTGTCGGCGGAAATGCGACGGTGTTGTGCGGTGTTACGATTGGAGAGCGTGCGGTTGTCGGCGCAGGAGCTGTGGTGGTTGAGGATGTGCCGGCTTACGCCATTGTTGTCGGCAATCCCGCCCGCCGGGTTGGCACCGCCGGAGATGACGGGCGCCCGTGCGCGGCGCAAGCACAACGGCGGGGTGCGGCATGACCAAGGTCCTGGTGTCTCCCGTAGCGTTCAATGAGCGAGAAAAAATTCGCAGTGTGATCGGGAGGTTTTTAAGCAGTCCGGCACGTGCCATGGCTGATTATCTGGTGGTGGATGATTGTTCAACAGACGGGACAACCGAAGAGATTATTTCTTTCGCTTCTTCGGGAGTTAAAACAATCAGGCATGAGCGCCGCCGAGGGGTTGGCGCGGCTATTCGCACGGCGATCCGGTATGCCCAGAAAAATGGTTATGATGTCCTTGTGATCATGGCGGGTAATGATAAGGATGACCCGGCGGATATCCCGGCGGTATTGCGGCCGATCCTTGAGGATGGTTATGATTTTGTGCAAGGGTCGCGGTATCTTGGCCGCTGCGGTGCCGGAGGGGATATGCCGTTTTACCGTAAGGTGGCCACGCGGCTGCATCCCTGGCTGATGTCTTTTTTTGCCAGACGCAAGCTGACTGACAGCACGAATGGGTTTCGAGCTTTTCGATTGGATTTTACGCTGGATTCACGCATGAACCTTGATCAATCCTGGCTTGATGCTTATGAGCTTGAGCCTTATTTGATGTTTAAAGCGATACGCCTGCGCTACAGGTTTACGGAAGTTTTTGTAACAAAGATTTATCCGCCCAAACGGCTGGGTTATACAAAGATGACGCCATTTTTGGGATGGTGGAGTATTTTGAAACCTGTATTTTATCTGGGACTGGGGATAAAAAAATGAAGATTTACGGAAAGAACCCGGTGCTGGAGCGCATCAAGGCGGATCCTAAAAGTATTCGGCATATTTTTATTGAGACAGGGCATGCCGAACGTGCGTATATCGCGCAAAAAGCCAAGAAGCACGGCATCCCGGTGAGTATGGTGCCTGCGACTAAGATGCTGAAGTTGGGGCGCAGCCATAATACGCAGGGATTGTTGATTGAGGTTGCTGATTTCGCGTACGCGGATTATGATGACCTTCTTGAAGAAATGTTCGCGGCGGGGGATACGCCTCTTTTTTTGGACGGCATCACGGATCCGCAGAATTTTGGTGCGATTCTCCGTACCGCGGCGTGCCTGGGCGGTTTTGCTATTATTATCCCGGTGCATGGTGCTGTTGAGGTAACAGACACGGTGACGCGCGTGGCCTGCGGCGGTGAAAATTATGTCAAAATCGCCAAGGTGAACAATCTGAATAATGCTATTGAGAAAGCCAGGGCCAAGGGTTATTGGATTGCCGGCAGTGTTGTTAAGGATGGAGAAGATGTGGCTGCGGCCAAATTTGCTTTTCCGGTGGGGCTGGTGGTTGGATCGGAAGGAAAAGGGATACGCGACATCACATTGTCGCGCATTGACATGAAACTGACGGTGCCGATGGCGCATCCGCGGCTTTCTTTAAACGCGGCGCATGCTGCCGCATTATTTTGTTATGAAATTAAAAAACAAAAAGATCAGCAGCCCAAAAAACGTCCGGCCTGACAGCGCCCTTGATTTTTTCGCCGAGGCCGGCCTGCTCAAGCGCGTCAAGCGCAGCGGTTGGTGGGTCGCGGGGATTAAGGATCCTGAAAGTGTGGCGGATCATTGTTTCCGTTGCGCGGTCATTGGGTTTTACATGGCCCATGAAGAAAAAGCGGATGTTTACCGTGTCCTGGCCATGACGCTCTTTAATGATATCCATGAGTCGCGTATCAATGACCTTCATAAAATGGGGCATTATTATATTGATTTTAAAGATGCGGAAAAACGTGTTTTCAAGGATCAGGTGGCGCCATTGCCTCCCCGGGTCCGGGATGCGCTGGTGGATATCCGCGGAGATTACGATACACAGCTTACGCCCGAGGCTTTGATTGCCCGGGACGCGGATATCCTTGAGTGCCTGGTTCAGGCGAGGGAGTATGAGGACAGCGGGCATCCTGTTGCCGAAAAGTTTCTTAAACGTGCGCCCGGTTTTCTTAAAACACGCACAGCCAAAAAGCTCTGGAAGCAGCTGCAGCGCTGGGAGCCGTCGGCGTGGTGGGAAAATGTGGTTAAGTTTGAACGATGATCCTGAGCCGGATCATGCCGTTTTAATGTGTTAACATGGGTAAGTCAATATGAAAAGGATCGGGATAGCCGCCAGTCGTTGCGCCAAGGATGACCTTGTGCTTTACAATGTCTTTGTTGTGCTTTTATCGAGCCTTTTGTCGCTGTTTATTTTTCTTGTTTCTGCGTTCACGGTGGTTTTGGGTATTTCCCTCACATCGTGGGCTGTTCACGGGTTTTTAACCCTTGATCCGGGAACGGCACTTTTTAAATTCTCTCTCGCAGGCCTGGGGGCTATAACAGGCGTGATTAATTTAACGGCAATTTTGATTAACATTAAAATCAAGCGTTAACCTATGATACTTAATCACGTGCAGTTACAGGAATTCATTAACACCCTCAAAACCGGCATCGGCCGTACCGGCATTGGCCCCGGGGCGAAGTTTTTATTTGTCAACGCCGCTTTCGCCGGCATGCTTGGGTATAAGCCAGAGGAGCTTTTGGCGTGCAAGGTGGCGGAAGTTTTTGCATTGCCGGCGGCTTACCGCAATATTCTTTCCCGTTTGAAAAAAAAGGATCTTGCTGATAAGTATGAGGTTCTTTTGCGGCGGAAGGATGCCGGCGAGGTATGGGTTTGCCTGTCGATTACGGTGAAATATGATGCTGATGACCGGGCGTGTTTTCTTGATTTTTCGGCTGAGGATATCGGCCGCCGGAAAGAAATTGAGAAAGATCTCGGGAGGTCCAGGGAAATTTTTAAGGTTGTTTTTGAAAATTCTCCTGCGGCAATTATTGTGACAGACAAGGATGAACAGGTGATTGCCTGGAATCCTTTCGCGGAACAGTTGCTGGGGATGTCACGCGAGGATTTTTTTAATAAGCCGTTAAAGGATTTCTATCCGGATCGTGAATGGCGCAAAATGCGCCGGCTCAATATCCGCCGGAAAGGCCTTGTCGCGGGGATCATGACCAAGATTATTAAAAAAGACGGCGGCGTGGTGGATGTGAATGCGTCGGTTTCGATTGTTACTGATGCGGAAGGGGGTATGGCGGGAGCCATCGCTATTTTCCGCGACAGCACCAAGCAGCGCCGTATTCAGGAAATGCTGGTTAAGGCGCGCATGGAAGCCGGGGCGGCCAGCGGTGCCAGAAGCCTTTCGCTGGCCAAGATGTCGCATGAATTGCGTACACCCATGAATGCGATTATCGGCATGCTTGACCTGACATTGGAAACGACGCTCAGTGCAGAACAGCAGGATAATCTTAAAGCGGCCAAAGATGCGGCGACGAGTTTGCTGCGCCTTATTAATGATATCCTGGACATTTCACGTGCTGAAGCGGGTAAGCTGTCCATTGATGTCCTTGAAATTTCACTTGAAGAGATTATCCGCAGTGCCTGCCGCGGGTTGCAAATTCTTGCACAGAACAAAAATCTTTATCTCAATTGGGAGGTCGGCCCGGAAATTCCTGCTTTTGTTATGGGCGATCCCGTGCGTATCCGTCAGATTATTATTAATCTGATTAATAATGCGATCAAGTTCACGCATAAGGGTGGTGTGACGGTAGTGGTTTCTTTGCAGGGGCGAAGCGACACGGGGTGTGATATTTTGTTTGAAGTAAAGGATACGGGGATCGGGATCCCGGCAGATAAGCATGCGCGTATTTTTGAGGTTTTCAGTCAGGCCGATGAACAGACGGCTAGGCGTTACGGCGGTACCGGGCTTGGCCTGGCGATTTCCCGGAAACTTGTCGAGTTGATGGGAGGGCGCCTGTGGGTTGAAAGTGTGGAAGGATCCGGGAGTTCTTTTAATTTTGTCATGAGACTGCCTATCAGCCTTCGGGTGGCGGGGAAATCTTCATCGGTGGCCGGGGATACGGCAAATATGATTCAGGAAGATGTGGGACGGCTCAAGATATTGCTTGCCGAAGACAATCTGGTTAATCAGAAAATCGCGGTGCGCATTCTTGAGAAGCGGGGGTGGGAAGTGGTTGCGGTCAATAATGGCAAAGAGGCTGTCGAGGCGCAGGGGAAATCGCGGTTTGACATGATCCTCATGGATGATCACATGCCTGAAATGACCGGGATTGAGGCTGTGGCTCTTATCAGGAGCGAAGAAAAACAAACGGGGCTGCATGTTCCTATCATTGCCATGACGGCTAACGCCATGGCGGGTGATCGCGAGAAGTATTTGTCTTCGGGGATGGACGGGTATGTGTCCAAGCCTGTTGACCGCCAGCAGCTTTTTCAGGAAATCATTAATCTTGTTAAACGAAAGAAAGAGGCTTGAGTTATGGAAGTTATCGATTGGAAAGATGGCATGGAACGCGTTCAGGATGACAGTGATCTTTTTCTTGAATTGACGGATATTTTCAGGGAGGATTTCCCGGGTAAATATGCGGCTCTTCAGAAGGCTGTGAAGGGGAATGACCGCCGGGAGTTTCAGACCATCATCCATGGGATCAAGGGGGCGACCGGCAATATTTCCGCGGCGCAGATGCATGCCAATTGTGTTGAATTGGACGCGCAGGCCAGGAATGAGGATATTTTAACGTTGGCGCCGGGGGTGGATTTGCTGGGGCGTCAATTTGATGCATTTGTGGCGGAAGCGAATCGCCTGAAAGATAAACATTCCCGGGGCGAGCTGTAATGGATGTGTTGTCCCTGGCAATCATCGGCGTGGCGCTGGTCCTGCTGGTGGTGCTGGCGCGGATAGTTTCCCGGTGGCCGGAACGAGACCCTGCCCGCAAGAAAAAGCGCCGGCGAGAGGTTGTGGCTCCGGTTGAAACGCCTTTCGATGTTTCCAGCTTGACCGAGCGTTTTGAGCGCCGTATCCGGGCCCTTGAGAGTTCGATCCGGGATTCTCGTGAGGCACAGAAAGAGAAAGCGCGCGAATGCGATGAGCTTGGTGCGGTTATTCGGGGGCTGGAGCGGGAGCTTGAGCAGGAAAAAGCCTGGCGGCAAAAGGAAGAGCTGTCCCTGGTGAAAGAAAAAAAGCAGGAAGAAGATTTGCGTTCCGAGGTCGGCCGGGTGAACGCGGCGCTGCACGCGGAGGCTAATCAGCGGATCCGGTTTGAATATGAGGTTAAAGAGCTCAGGCTGGTCAAGGAGGCGCTCACGGCGGATGTGAGAAAGGTGACAGGCCAAAATAATGACCTTGAGCGCCGCTGGCAAGATCTTGTTGAAGAGGTGCGCGGCCTCCGGGCGGAAAACGTGAAATTAAAGATTAAGAAAGAAGCGGATCAGTGGGTGGCCAAGGATGATTTTGACAAAGCGCAGAAACAGCTTGGGCAGGTCCGGCAGGAAGTTGAGCGCTTGAAGGCCCGCTTGCCTGTTGAGCTTCATGATACCGGTGATGCCGCAGAAAAATAGTTTTTACGCACAAGGAGTTTCACATGTCGTTTGAATATCGTAAACGTCTTCCGGCGGTGGAAGACGTTTTACAGGAATTGCCGCTTAGCCCTGAAATCGCGGAGTTTAAGTATCAGCGCGACCGTGAGGTGGCAGATATTATTACGGGGAAAAGTTCAAAATTTCTTGTTATTATCGGCCCGTGTTCGGCGGACAATGAAGATGCGGTGTGTGATTATGTCGCCCGTTTGGCCCGGCTTCAGTCCCGGATAAAGGAGAAGCTTCTTCTTCTGCCGAGAATTTATACTAATAAACCGCGCACCACCGGTATTGGATACAAGGGGATGGCGCATCAGCCGGATCCTAATGAAGACCCGAATATTGTTGCGGGCCTTATGGCCATTCGCCGGATGCATATCCGTGCCTTGACCGAGTCGGGATTAAGCGCCGCGGATGAAATGCTTTATCCTGAAAATTATCCTTACCTGCAGGATCTTCTCAGCTATGTGGCCATCGGTGCGCGTTCTGTTGAAAACCAGGCGCACCGCCTGACCGTGAGCGGCCTGGATGTGCCGGCGGGGATGAAAAATCCGACGAGCGGCGATGTGAGCGTTATGCTCAATTCTGTCAGGGCCGCGCAGTCGCCGCACATTTTTTCCTATGCCGGCTGGGAGGTGGCTACGACCGGGAATCCTTTGACGCATACCATTTTGCGCGGGGCCGTTAGCCCTTTCGGGCGGTCTTTGCCGAATCATCATCATGAAGATATTATGCTGCTTAAGAAACTCTATGCGGAGTCAAAGCTTGAAAATCCCGCGGTCATGATCGATGTCAGCCATGCCAATTCTAACCGTCAGTTCCGTGAACAGCCGCGCGTGGCGCAGGAAGTTATCAACAGCCTCAAGTATGCCCCGGAACTCCGGCAGTTTGTCCGCGGCATTATGGTGGAGAGCTACATTGAAGAAGGCAGCCAGGATGTGACGGGCGGGGTTTACGGCAAGTCCATTACGGATGCGTGCCTCGGTTGGCAGGATTCTGAAGCCCTTGTTTTACGCCTGGCAGATCAAGTATAATTGATTATCCAAAGATTACGGTATGCCTTCAGTTTTTGGTGTGTATCGTTTATAGAAATTGGATGTGTCACATATTGTTGGGTTGTCAAAGGAGGCCTCATGGCGGAAGCAAAATTTTCATATAAAGAAGCGATCGGCCACGGGTGGGAGATGACCAGGAAGTATTGGGTATCCATTGCGCTGGTCCTTTTTTGTTTAGTATGCTTGCAGGTTGGCTCAGGGGTGTTGCAGAAATTCGCCGGGCAGAGTTTTATGTTTAGACATGAAGTGGCCGCTGAATTTAAGGATCGTGGTGTTGCTGATCAGATGTATGAGTATTTACAGAAAGCCGGTTATGTTGATCAGCGTGGACGTGTTCAGGCTAAATTGCAGGACATGATCACTGCCGATGATTTGTCCCTGACGCCGGATCTTGAAACGAAACGTATTCAGCTTTATAATTTTTTGAATCAGTATCGCTACAAATTTCCTTTTCCTAAGATTATGTATTATGTTCTGCAGCTTGTTGTAATTCTGCTGATGATGTTTTTATCTATTGTGGTGACCAGGTTCTGGCTGGCGGTATCGCGTGATCAGACACCGGCTGTCTCTGATCTGTTTGCCAATGTAGGGGTGTTGTTACCCATAATTGCTTCTTCCCTTTGTTACGGATTAATGTTAGTCGTGGGGCTTATTCTTTTAATTGTTCCTGGTTTTATTGCCATGATCATGTTTGGTATGTATAAGTATTTAATCCTCGATAAAGGGCTCGGGCCTATTGCTGCCCTCAAACGCAGCCGAGAGATCACGCGGGGGCAGAAAGGGCGGCTGTTTGTTTTTGGACTGCTTATCGTTTTATTGAACTGTGCCGGATTTCTATGCCTGCTTGTGGGGCTTCTTGTGACGATGCCGATTAGTGCTATCGCCGGGGCTTATATTTATGATCGCCTGGAGAACGGGCCGCTGGAAACTGTTCCGGAAGAACTTTCTTTGCCTGCGCCTGCTGCGGTGTGATGATTCCTTCGCGAATGTTTTCTCAACGCACACAATGGGATTTAGGCGAGAACCCCCTTTCGCTCGAGCTGGACAGGCTCCGGGCAGAGGGGGTTTCTGTTGTTGACCTGACGGAATCGAATCCGACCCGGGCAGGGATCGCGCATCCGGCCGGTCTGATCCTGCCATCGTTTCAAAACACAGACAATCTTCTATATGATCCGCATCCCAAGGGCATGCTTAAGGCCCGTGAGGCAGTGGCGCGTTATTATGCGGACAAGGGCATTGTTATTTCGCCCGAGCAGATCATCCTGACGTCGGCATCATCCGAAGCGTACACGTTTTTATTCCGTCTTCTCATGGATCCGCATGACCGTGTTCTTTTGCCGGTGCCGGGGTATCCGCTTTTTTCGTATCTCGCGGGGCTAAATGATGTGGAAACGGCTAATTATCGTCTTAAATTTGATGGCCGGTCATGGGGTATTGATTTCGAATTTCTGAAAAAAGAAGCTCGGCGCGGGGTCAAGGCTGTGGTGCTGGTGAGCCCTAATAATCCGACGGGTTCCTGCGTGCGTCCGGATGAGATTGAGCGCCTGAACGCATTATGCACAGATTTGGATATGGCGCTCATCAGCGACGAGGTATTTGCAGATTATGTGTTTGATCCTGTGGCAACACCCTGCCCGAGCCTTGCCGCTAATACCGGGGCCTTAAGCTTTGCCCTGGGAGGCCTGTCAAAGGCGATGGCGCTTCCTCAGATGAAGCTCGGCTGGATGGTGGTCAATGGCCCTCAAGATCAGGTCAATGAAGCACTCAGCCGCCTTGAGGTTATTGCCGATACTTATTTGTCGGTTAATACGCCCGTTCAGCATGCGGCACCGGTATGGTTGGAAAAGCGCAGTGAAATCACGTCCAGGATCATGGCGCGGGTGCGTGCTAATTATGTTTATCTTGCCGCGGCGGCTGCGGCTGCAAATATTAAGATGCTTCCGGCAGAAGGCGGTTGGTATGCTGTCCTTCACACGGATATGGGCATGCCCGGTGATGAATGGGCGCTCGAGCTCCTTAAAGAAAAGTATGTTTTTGTTCATCCGGGATTTTTCTTTGATTTCGAGCAGGAAGATTATTTTGTTGTCAGCCTTCTGCCCCCGGAAGATATTTTCCAGGAAGGCGTGCGGCGGGTTTTAGATTTTTAACGACGTATCCTGCCGTATCTGGTAATATGTCTTTCCAACTTTTGAATAAGGAGGCTGATTTATGGCGAGACCGGACTGGGATGAGTATTTCATGAAGCTGGCAATGATCGCGTCCGAGCGCGCGACGTGCCCGCGCATGCATTGCGGGTGTGTGCTGGTCAAGGACCGCGAAGTCATTGCCACGGGATATAATGGATCAATCCCCGGGGATGTGCATTGCGAAGATGAGGGATGCCTGATTGTGGAAAATCATTGTGTGCGTACTAATCACGCGGAGATGAACGCGATAACCCAGGCGGCGCGCAAGGGGCATATCATTGACGGGGCGACAGCGTATGTGACGAACATGCCCTGCACGACCTGCGCCAAGGCGCTGATTGCCGCGGGGATTAAAAGGGTGGTGGTATTTTCGGATTATCACAGCACGCTGGCGACAGACTTCTTCGGGCGGGCCAAGATTCAGATTGACAAGATCCCGATGCCGTCAAAGCAGATTGTGTATGACCTTGAAAGTTATACATCCGCTAGGAAATAAATACAGATATTTAGTGCCCCTTGTTTTTGCCGCGCCAAGCGCCGAGTGCTTTTCGCCTGGAACGAGGGGGGTTATCACCCGAGAGAAACCGAAAGAGTGGCGCGATAAGGCTGGCAAAAAATCTGAGGCGCTGAATTAATGAGGCAATGCGTATGGTGATCGAAAAGATTTCAAGTTTACAAAATTCAGGCGTCAAGCGTGTGGTGCGTCTGCGGACCAAGAAAAGCCGTGAGGCGCGCGGGCTAACGATCGTCGAGGGGGTTCGCGAGGTCGGCCAGGCCCTGAACGCGGGCTTGCGTTTTTCATGTGCGTATATTTGCCGCGAAGGCCTTTACCGCTGTGATGACGCGTTGGTGAACCGCTTGCTTGAGAAGGGCGTGAAGGTATTTGACACAGGGTGCGCGGTTTTTGGTAAACTCTGTTATGGTGACCGCACGGAGGGTGTGCTGGGCCTGGTGGAACAGCCGGAAGTGACCCTGGAAAACCTCAAGCTGAGCGCGGCGCCTTTGGTGCTTGTCATGGAGCGTGTGGAAAAGCCCGGCAATCTCGGAGCGGCCCTGCGGACAGCGGATGCCGCCGGGGTAGAGGCATTGCTGGTATGTGATGAGCGGACGGATATTTATAATCCGAACGTGATCCGGGCGAGCCTCGGCGCGGTTTTCGCGGTGCCGGTCGTGGCCTGCACCAACAAGGAGGCATTGGATTTTTTGCGTGTTAAGGGCTTTCGTATTTTTGCGGCGGTGGTACAGGCCGAGGCGTATTATTTTGACAGAGACATGACGGGCGCGGTGGCGGTTATCATGGGCAGTGAACAGGATGGGTTAAGTGATTTCTGGCGTCGCAATGCGGATGAGCAGGTCCGGATCCCCATGCAGGGGAAAGTGGATTCGCTCAATGTTTCCGTTTCTGCCGCGGTGATGGTTTATGAATCGTTAAGACAAAGAAGGCGGCTATGAAACTACAACTTTTTATTTCTCATAACGGCGGAATTTCCCGGCGGAAGGCGTTTGATCATATTCTCGCCGGTGACGTGACGGTCAACGGCAATGCGGTGCGGGAGCCTTCGCACATGATGGATCCCGGCGAAGATAAGATCACCCTTGAGGGGCGTGAGATCAAGCTGAAGGATTACGAATATATCATGCTCAACAAGCCTGTGGGATATGTGACGACGTGTGAAACACAGTTTGACCAGTGGGGCGTTTTGGCCCTGTTGCCGCCGAACTTGCGGCATTTGAAGCCCGTCGGCCGTCTTGATAAGGACACGCAGGGGCTTTTATTTTTGACCAATGACGGCGAGCTGGCGCACCGTTTGGCTCACCCGAGTTTTGATGTCAATAAGACGTATCATGTCCGGGTTGTCCGCCGGCTTGAATTCCGCGAAAAGGATCGACTTGAGAAAGGCGTTGTGATTGAAAAGTTTAAGACAGCGCCGGCTGAGGTCGGTAATGTGGTGTTTGACGGTAATTTTACGGAATTTGACCTGACAATCCATGAAGGCCACAAGCATCAGGTCAGGCTCATGTGCCATGAGGTCGGGCATGATGTGGTGCGCCTGACGCGCATCGCGCAGGGGCCGCTCAGGCTGGACGCCCTTAAATCCGGGGCATGGCGCCCGCTGACCATGGAGGAGCAGGCATCTTTGCATGCTATCGGCCGTGTGGCGCGCACATTGAAGCCGGTATTTTCATCGCATTCGAGCGATCGACGGTATTCTGCCAACCGCGATTGGAAGAGCGGACAGCCGTCATCAGCTGGATCAGGGCGCACGGAAGCCAGGCCTGCGCGTCCGTATACATCAAGCCCGCGTGGCAGCAGTGATCGCCCGTCCTATAGTTCCACTCCCCGTGTAGCGAATGACCGGTCATCTTACAGTTCGCGGCCGCGTATGGCGGGGGAAAGTTCTTATCGTTCAAAACCTCAAACAGGCAGTGACAGGCCCTACGCACCCAGGACTGATGAGAAAGGTGTTTCTACATCAAGGCCTGCAGGAGAAAGATTGGCGAGGCCGGAGTCAGGGGAGAAGAGGTCTTTTAGACCGCGTCCGACAGGTGACAGGCCGTACAGTTCAAGGCCGCGCACCGGCAGTGACAAACCTTACGCAGCCAGAACAGATGAGAAAAGAGCGTATGCGCCAAGGCCTGCCGGGGCAGTGTTTTCCAGGCCGGATGGACAGCGTGCATTGACCCCGCGTCCCCGCAGCGATAAACCATATGGGCATAAAACGTATTCAGGGAAATCTTCACCCGCGAGGAGAGCAGGCAGGTCATGATCACATTAACGAATGTTTCTAAAAATTTTGACGAGCGCATGCTGATGGATGACGTATCGCTCAGTATTTTTCCCAATGAGCGCATTGGTTTAACCGGGCCTAACGGCGCGGGGAAGACAACGCTTTTTCATTTGATCCTCGGCGATATGGAGACAACAGCCGGGAATATCACGATCCAAAAGGGTATCAAGATCGGTTATTTGCCGCAGGAATCCCATTTTGATTCAACCCGCACGGTGATGGAAGAAGTAACGTCCGGTGATGACGAGATACGTGCGTTGGTGGATGAAAAGCATAAAATGGAGAATGAAGGTCTTTGCGCTGAAACGCGTTACGGGGATATCCTGGAGCGTTTTGAGGAGCTTGGTGTGTATGAACTTGAACACAAGGCCGAAAAGATCCTGACGGGCCTCGGGTTTCGCGAATTTGAATTTCACAAGCCGGTATGCCAGCTGTCCGGCGGATGGCAGATGCGCACGCTCCTGGCAAAATTGCTCACCTATGCGTACGACCTTCTTTTGCTTGACGAGCCGACGAACTACCTTGATCTCGCGGCCACCTTGTGGCTCAAGGATTTTCTAGGGAAATATCCGGGTTCGTTTGTCATGATTTCGCACGACAAGGTTTTTCTGAATGATGTTACGAACTATACGATTGTCCTGGAAAACGGGAAGATGACCAAGGTGAAGGGGTGCTATGAGGCATTCATGGCGCAAAAAGAAATTGAGTACCGTACCCTTGAAAAGCGCATGAAGGTTGTTGACAAGAAGAAGGATCAGCTGGAGCGGTTTACATCGCGGTTCCATGCGCAGCCCAACCGTGCTTCCGCTGTGCAGAACAAGATGAAGATGCTTGAGAAGCTTGAGGATGAATCGCAGGATTTGCCGCGCACACGATTAAGCATCAAGGATTTTAATTTTCCTCAGACGACGGAAAGCGGCTATACCGTCATGACTTTGTTGAATGTCAAGAAGTCGTATCCTGACAAAATGATCTATGACGGCCTTGATTTTGAGATCACTAAAGGTCAGAAGATGTGCCTGGTCGGCGGTAACGGCGCGGGCAAGTCAACGTTGCTGAAAATATTGGCGGATGTGATCCCTTATGACAGCGGTTCCCGGCGCCTGGGGCACGGCGTCAAGATGGGATATTTTTCACAGACACGGCTGGATGTTCTTAATCCGTCGCGATCGGTGTATGAAGAGCTCCTGTCGGCAGTGGGCGGAAGTTTTCCGCAAACGCAGGCGCGGAGTCTTCTTGGGATGTTTAATTTTCATGGTGAAGATGTTTTTAAGACGGTTTCTGTCCTTTCCGGCGGTGAAAAAAGCCGTCTTATCCTGGCGAAGCTTTTGATCAATCCGCCGAATTTTATCCTGCTTGACGAGCCGACAACTCACCTGGATGTGGCGGGTGTGGAGGCGTTAACGCGTGCTTTTAAAAATTATGCCGGGACGCTGTGTTTTATCAGTCACGACCTTTATTTTATCCGCGAGATAGCCAATCATATCGTTGAGGTTGACAGCGGTAAGATACGCCATTATCCGGGAGCGCTGGATTATTATCTTGATAAAAAGGCCGGGCGCGCGGCTGAAGAAGCTGCGGCGGGAAAAAGTGCGGCGGCCCGTGCGCGGGAAGGCAAGGCGGCTGGCCAGGTATCACGGCGGGATCCGGATGAACCGGAGAATTTAAGGCAAGCCCGTGAACAGCATGAAAAGGCGTTGCACCGCCTGGCGGAGATTAAGGATCAGTTCAAGGCGCTTGACCGTGAAGAAAAAGCTTTGGAGACAGAAACCTATATTAAGTCGCGCGTGATGAATGAATCTTTCAACGGCCGTCCGCGAGAAGAAATTGCCGCTTGCGGCCGCCGCCTCAAGGAAATTCAGACGCGTTTACGGGAGATTGAAAGTACCCGTAAAGCGATTACGGAAGAACGGGACAGGATTCAGCGGGGTTAAACGGGGGGCTGACAACGACGCATGCGTTTAAAACTCGACCTTCATGATATTTTTTCAAATGGACGGGCGCTTGATGCGGCGCTTCATGATATAATCACTGAAGCGTTGGAAAAACACGCGGAATCTGTTGAAATTATTTCTGGCAAGGGGTCAGGGCAATTAAAAAAGTCGGTTTTGCGTTTTTTGGAAAAGAATTACAAGGGCCGATTTCACCGTATTGAAAAAGATGACAAGAATTTTGGCCGTCTTTTTGTTCATTTTCGCTGGAATAATTGATGTACGTTATAAGCTTAATCCTGATTTTCTCTTTGCTTGGGTGCGGGGGATGTGCGTCGCCGGGATCGCTGGATCAGGTTTTTGCCCTTAAGGATTACGCTGACGAGAAAGAAGCCCAGGATGTGTGGGCGCGGGCACAGGATAAACGTTTTGATGATTTGTTGGAGAAGGCGGAAGCTTCTGGGGCGCTGCTGGACCGTTATCGTGATAAGAAGTCGATTGTGTCAATTTTTGGAGAGCCTGCTTTTTGCCGTGCGAGAGGGGCGGAGGAGCAGTGCCTGTATCGGTCCATGGTTAATCCCGGCCGGAGTCCAAAGATTTATTTTTATTTTGATGCCGCAGGATATCAGCTTCGTCGGGAAATTGTAACGATGGACAAGGAGTGATTCTTATGCCCCAAAAGGTATTGGTGCTGGTGGTGGATGATGATGCTGTCGGTGTTGCTTTGTTGAAGTCGAGGCTCACAAAGGAAGGGTATGATGTTGCGACGGCGAAGAATGGTGTGGACGGCCTTGATCATTTGCATAAGTGCAGGCCGGACTGCATTATCCTTGATATTGAAATGCCGGAGATGAATGGGTATTCATTTATTGTGGAAATGCAGAAGGAAGCGGCCTTCAGGACGTTGCCGGTTATTGTTCTGACGGCGCATGATGAAAACAAGGCGATTTTTGCTAATCGCGGGATTATTCACTATTTGGTAAAACCTGTCAATTTTTATGAGCTTCTTCCCAAGGTCAAAGGCTTAACGGAAAAGGGAGGTTTTCAGAGTATGATTGATACATAAAGTTTAAATGTATATTATTCCCAGGCGTCTTGGCATTGAAGCATGAATAGTTTTTTGATTTTATAAATTGAGAGTTGCTGACGGGTATTTATTGTTTAACCTTCCTTAAGTCTGGGTTTTTGCAGGACAGGGAAGATGTTCTTATGAACAAGGAGTAGTTTTTATGTCTAAAAAGGTGCTGGTGGTGGATGATGATCCTGTTGGGATTACTTTGTTAGGGGCGAGGCTGGAGAAAGAAGGGTATAAGGTATTGGCCGCAGTTAATGGTCAGAAAGGGCTGGAGCGGATGCGCCAGTTTATGCCGGATTGTATTGTTCTGGATGTGTCCATGCCGGAAATGAGCGGGTATGATTTTATCGTTGGGATGAAGAAAGAAGATGCTTTCAAGGCAATACCCGTCATTATTTTGACATCGCATAATGAGCATCAGAAAATTTTTGCCTCTCGGGGCATCACGCATTATCTGGTAAAGCCCGTTAATTTTGATGAACTTTTGCGTAAGGTTAAGGGCTTGACCGAAGGGGAGAATTTAAAGGATGCTTCCTGTGGCTGAGGTTCATTATGCATCATTCATGGGTGTTCCGGCATTAACGAGCGCAGCGCCGTTAGATTTTATGAAAGGTGATCCGTTGTCTGCCGCCTATGTTTCAACGTCCCTTCAGGCGGGGTATTTGCAGGACAGGGGGATTCTCCTTGATCAAGGCATTGTTCTTCCCAAGCAGGTTCATGGTGATGTGATCTGGCGCGTTACAGCCGGAGATGCGTCACGGTCTGGCCTTGTTGAAGCGGACGCGGTGGTGACGGATGTCCCTGGGCTTCCGCTTGCGGTGCGCACGGCAGATTGTTTGCCCGCCCTGCTTTATGATCCTGTGCGGCGGGTTATCGCCGCCGTGCATGCCGGATGGAAAAGCACCAGGCTTGATATTTTAACCAAGACAGTGGGATTGTTGCGGACGGCTTATGATGTTGATCCGCAGAACATCCGCGTGGCGATAGGGCCGTGTATTCGTCGGGCGGCCTGCGAGGTCGGGCCTGAGTTCATGGATTATTTTCCGCAGGATACGGTTAAGACTGATGCGGGGTTTCGTTTTGATATTGCCGGGGCCAATATCCGGCAGTTGTTGCATTCCGGGGTCAAATCCGGGAATATTTTCGACAGTGGATTGTGTACTTTCAGCGATGCTGCCCGGTTTCATTCATTCCGCCGGGATGCGGACAGGTCGGGCCGCATCCTCTCGGTTATCGTGATGGCTTGAGGCAGGGGATATGATGGAAGCCATTGTGGTGTTTGTTAGCGTCGGGACCGAGGAAGAGGCGGACCGTATTGCCCGGTTCCTGGTTGAGAAAAAATTGGCTGCCTGTTGTTCCCTGATTGACGGGGTTCGCTCTGTTTACCGGTGGCAAGGTGTTGTTGAGCAATCGCGTGAAGTTGTGATGATGATTAAAACATGCCGCGAAGTTTTCCCTGCACTGGAAGTCGAAATCAAGCGGCTGCACAGTTATGATGTTCCTGAAATTATTGCCCTGCCCATTATTGCCGGTCATAGTCCTTATCTCCAATGGCTTGAAACATCGATGTCATGAAAAAGCCCCCGGAAATGCCGGGGGCTTTTTCATGGGTTGAAATGGTGAAGATGCGTTATTTGACGCGCATTTTTTTAAGGGCTTCTTTTTGTTTAGCGTTGATATCGCTGATGCGGCTTTGGAGCTGCGCTTTTTCGCGCAGGGACTTGATGAGCTCGTTCATGACGTGCACGCGTTCCTGGGCGTAAAGTGAATCGGTGAAGTCTTTCTTCACCTCAAGGAATTTCTTTTCGTCGGCCGGCTGTGTGGCCAGCCAGCTGATAATGACCGGGCCGTTGGATGTTTTGACAACACCGCTCAAGGCGTGTTCTTTGTCTAAGGTGAAGGCCGTTGTGGTGAAATCGTCAGACATGCCGATTTCAGGCACATATTCGCCGAGTCCGAAAAAGGGCGTCTGTTTGGGTTCAAAACCAGCGGCGCGGGCGGCTGCGGGGAAATCCATGCCGCCTTTGATTTTTTCTGAGATGGTCTGCAGGAATCCGGCGGCTTTTTCCGTGGCGATTTTCAGAGTTTGTTCTTTGACCAGGGCGGACTTGACCTTATCTTTGATGACGGCGAGTTCGGGGGTGAATGCTTGTTTCTTTTCCGTGATTTTTATCACTTGGACCCCCGCGGAGCCCGCGGCCGGTTCGAGGAGGTCTCCGGCCTTGGCGGTGAAAAGCGACTGGAGGAGTTCGAGCGACGGCGTGATCTCGGGCGATGGATTATCGACGGAGAAAAACCCTGTCTGTTTTACCGTTGCGTTATAGGGTGCGGCGGCGGCAGAAATGTCGGCGCCACCGGCGATCTGCGCGCGGAGTTCTTTCCCTTTCGCCATGGCGGCGGATTTATCGGCGGCCGAAGCTTCGGGGCCGAGCGGCAGGGTGATAACGGTTGCGCTGACGGCTTCCGGTTCGAGGAAGTCTTCGCGGTGGGCGTCAAAATGGCGCTGGATATCGTTCTCGGTGATGGATGTGTCTTTGGCAAATGATCCCGGCGGGATGAGGATGTAGTTGACCTGCATTTTCTTGTTGCGCCGTTCGTATTCCTGGCGGGCCTGGTCATCAGAGAAGGAAATGGCCTGAAGGCTTGGGGCGAAAAGTTTCATGATTTTGATCTGGTCGCGCATGCCTTCTTCGAATTCGTGCGCGTCACGCCGGAAAATATTTTTAACAATATTGGCATAAAGCCCTTTGTCAAATTGCCCGTTGCGCTGGAAAAAAGGAATATTCACGACAAATTGGATAACTTCCATATCGTTGGCTTTGATGCCTTTTTGTTCGGCGGTTTTGATGAGGATGATCCTTGACCATGTTTCGCCTTCAAGATCCATCATGGGCAGGATGCGTTCAACGTCCGCGCCGTGCAGCATGACAGCCTGGTCATGGACATTCTGATAATGTTTCTGGTATTCCTTGAGCGAGATTGACTGGCCGTAGACTTTTCCGGCGGAGCGGGTGACATCGAAAGGCGCGCCGTAACGGGAAATGCCGAAACCGAAACCGAAGGAAATAATGATGATGCCGGTGATGACCCACAGGACTTTTTGGGCGACGTCCTTTTGGCGGAAGACTTTAAGCATGGAAAAACTCCTTGGTTATTGGATGAGGCCTGTTACTGATGCGTTGGATTATAAATAGGACAATGCGATTTGGGA
>JBAXBM010000015.1:0-19048 GCA_037141995.1 Candidatus Omnitrophota bacterium | reverse complement strand
GCCCATCAGCAGGAAGATACCCATAAGAGAACATAAGTGCACGCCCCATACGTAGCATGGCTTGATAAGCAATCGTACATGCCCACTCCGGATCAGAGCCCATCACAAGCCCAAAAGTCTTAAGATCTTTCTCTGCCCGAATGATCTGCTGATCGATCTGGTTAAAGTTCGGGCGTTGCTCCTTTACCAAACCTTTCTTCAGGTACTCACCCCAGTCTTTCATACAGCTCCTTTAAGGACAATATTTTTATCTGACAAGACTTCTGTCAGGAACGGGTCTTTACTTTTTCGGCGCTGTTTGAAATCTTTATCATCGTAAATCTTGTAGTTCACATCCCGTTGCAAAGACTTCTCTATCCTCGAAAGCTCCTTAACAAGGCAGTCCTCCACGTTGAGGTCGTCTGTCACAACGAGAAGGTCAATGTCGGAATCAGCACGCAGCTTATCCTTGGCGTAGCTGCCATAAATAAGTACGATCTTGATCTGAGGAATGCCGTTGACCACCGTTGTAAGCTGCGCTTCTACCCCGATACTCTTTCTGATCAGAGCCTTCATCTCTTTAAGCAATGGATGCTGTGGATTGACACGAAAAAGCCGTTGGTTACCCCTACGCTGACTTGTAACCCACTTCTCACGCTCAAGGGCATTGATACCCTTTTGAAACACACCCGGATGCTTCCCAATGAGGATACCCACCTCGCTCAGGTAAAAATCCCTGTCGGGGTGTTCAGCAAGAACGGCTAAAATTTGTAGTTGACTGGCTGTTATCATATACTCCTATGCTTAGGCATAAGACTTTATGCCTAAGACAATTGAATGTCAAGAGATGACAATGGCTTCTTTGTACGATCTTTCACCCCCAGCGCACGCAGTTTGTCTTTCTTGCTCATGCGATGCCCCTTGACGGGCGCAGGACCTTTAACAGCAGGCAAGGCCTCTCCGGTCAGTTCAAAGCCCACAATACTTTCACGAGGCAGGCGGATGTGGGTGCGTTTTTCGATCAGCTTAAAATGCGCCTCATCTTCGTGACCAATAAAAGAAATAGCGACACCTTTTTCACCGGCCCTCGCCGTACGCCCGATGCGATGAATATAATCATCCGGTGAACGCGGAAGGTCGTAATTAACCACATAGGGAAGTTTATTAATATTCAGCCCGCGTGCGGCAAGATCAGTGGCAACAAGAACTTTAAACTTCCTGGCTTTAAACCCGCCCAACACATCACCCCGTTGAGCCTGGGTTAGCCCGCCGTGAAAAGCATTGGCCTCAATGCCGGCTTTTAATAATTTTGCGGCGATAATATCCGCGTCCCGGGCACTGGCAACAAAAACAAGGACATGATCCCAGGTCTCAGTTGTAATGAGATGCCGGAGCAAAGGGCCCCGATTGTGCCGGTTAACCGCTATGGCCCGCTGGACGACAAGGTCGGCGACCAAAGGCCCTTCTTCAGCCATGACATGCAAGGGCTGTACCATGAACTTTCCGGCAAGAGCCATGACTTTATCGGTGATCGTCGCAGAAAAAAGTAAATTCTGACGACTAACAGGAAGAGCGCGCAGGACAGCCTCGAGCTCCTCAGAAAAACCCATATCAAACATTTTGTCAGCTTCATCTACCACAAGGATCTTAAGGTGCGACAGATCAACAGCACCGCGCTTAAGAAGGTCCAACAATCTCCCCGGCGTAGCCACCGCCATATCCGCCCCGTGATGAAGATACCTGATCTGCAAGTCAATATTCAACCCGCCAACGAGCGCGATCGTCCTGATCGGTTTTGTCAATGAGCGCCCATAACTTTTTAGGGCATGCTCAACCTGCATGGCCAATTCACGCGTCGGTGCCAGAATAAGGACTCGAATAACTTTTTTGTCTTGATTAGTGCTTTCCTGTAAAAGCTGGAGCAACGGCAAGGCAAAACTGGCAGTCTTTCCGGTGCCCGTTTTAGCCTGGGCAATCAGGTCGCCGCCTTTAAGGATATGGGGGATAGTTTCTTTCTGGACAGATGTCGGCGCCGCATATCCGGCAAACTTCACCGCATCGAGTAAATCTTTGGATAATCCCAGGGGAAGAAATGTCATAAGATTTAATTCTAACACACTCCCGGTAGCTTGCCCGGTCACATTTATAATAATGCCGGTCATCCTGCATCATCACCATCGGCCCTTTCACAATAGTCTGTTACGCCTTTATCATAATCCAGTCGCTATGAACGGATAATGATAAAAGTATACCCGATGAAAATACCGATTGCCAAAATCTCTTCCAGTCATCACCCCGAACAACCCGCTTTCATATGTGTCTCGTCGAGAAATAACTTGCCATCAGAGGCGCCGAAACGGCACAGGGCATTTATCATTATCATAGCAGGTGCCAACTTAGCATAAGATGCGCCTGCCGACATAAGGAGCAACACGCCACCCAGAAACTCATTTTCTCCTGCCCAAATCAATGATCAACAAATGCGGTCTCGGAGCAACAAAATCTTTAGCCGCACCTGTTGAAAGCGTAATCGCCCCGCCGCCGGCAATCTTTCTTTCCAGGAAAGCCGCCTTAACCAGCCATGGGATATTATCATAAAAAAAACACGTCGTAATTCCAAATTCATCCCCGCTCCCCTTCCCGGCTAACGGCGGATCTGACGGCCTTACCACATGAATCTTTTCAATATCCGTGGTATATTTTTTTTCCAATTCATTCTCAACATAATTCAATTCCTGCGTATTATTGTCAACACAGTACCTCATAAAATTTATATGTGTAAGAATCATCACCCCCGTAACAATAAAGAACAAAAGACATGTTATGGCGCGCTCCTGTTGCTCTTGTCTAAGAAAAACAACGCATGTTTTACTAATGCCGCTCCAAAATAATATAAATACAATCGTTATAAGGGCCGTAATAGTCCTATAGCTAAAGCCATTCGTTGACACCACAAGATTAATGCCGAAACTTAAAAATAGAAAAACAAGGATCACGAGATATTTCAAAATAAAATTTTTCCGGAACAGGCGTATATTGCTGTTTTGCCGAATAGAATGTATAAAATCAAAAACTATTCCCAAAACAATAACAAATAGAACGATACTCGCCACAGCCCCTGACCGCGGCACATGCCATAAATTAAATGCCGCCATCAACGGCTCCCGGAAAAACCATCCCAGTTTTCCCGCATAATCAACAACCAGCCCATTATGATACGCCGCCTTCAGCCCCGCCGCATTCACAGGTACTAATATCTTAAAGACGCCAAGATATGCCGTTGCAGCCACACCAAAGACCGTGACTGGAAGCCAGGGCCACTTCACCGTAGGCATATCACCGCGATTCACCCGCATAAACCACATCGCCAGCAACGCAATAAAAAAAGTTGCCCCCGCCTGATACGTCATGAGAGAACATAAAAGTAATACCAATGAAATGCTACTGCCTATCAGGACATTCCTATTCCTGATATCAAACGTCAAAATATTCACCAAAAGCGCCTGATTCCTCTCCAGTTTAAAAAGCAACATCAAGGAATATATGCTCAAAAGGATCGCCACAGGTATATTGAAAACAGATATCCAGTAAACATACACTTGAAATGGCGGAAGAAGGACAATCAGCAGGACAAGAAAAAAAGAATGGACTTCGCGCAAGCCGCAGACCCTGCGAAACCAGATGTCAACAGCCAGTGCAATAAGGCTGATAATGATAACCGCAAAGAATCGCACCATATTGGCGCTGTCAACTGTATCAACAAAAGAAGCTACCGACAACCAAACAATAGCCCCTAAAGGCCTGCCGCAAAGAATGGTATGGCGATACTGGAGATGTGTTGTCCAATGGGTTTTATCCCAAAACCACAAAAAAACATCATCATGAAATATATAATGGCCTGTCAGCCCTGGGTAATATATCAAAGACAAAATACCCATAAAACTCAAAAAAATAAAAATAGTTCTTGTCTTTGATTCCGCGGCAAAATAATTCAAGAAAGACAGGGACCCGGCAAAAAACAATCCCCAAAGTAAAACAATCCACATATTAAACATCATGAATCACTGCTTTTTTGCCGCCGGCAAAAGCGTCGCCGCAGGAACACTGTCCGCTTCAGATGTCGTCACGGCCTTAAGAACCCTGACCCCTGCCGATTCATCCGTGCCTGCTTTCAGCTTAATCCTGACCCTGTTCCCGACCTCAAGTTGAGATGCCGCCTTAGCACTGATCTTAATCGTTCTCTCTGCCCCGTTTTTTTCTTCTTTGACAACAATCGTTTTGGCTGCGGCATCCAAAGAAATAACCT
The DNA here is from genome assembly GCA_037141995.1 of Candidatus Omnitrophota bacterium. Lineage (GTDB taxonomy): Bacteria > Omnitrophota > Gorgyraeia > Zapsychrales > Fredricksoniimonadaceae > Fredricksoniimonas. The sequence goes on along the minus strand of JBAXBM010000015.1, from coordinate 14,763 downwards.
TAGCCACAATCCGGTCATACTTCTGTTCTGCCGATTTCCTGCCCTGCGCCTTTGCCGCAAAACCCGGTGCTGCCATCCCGGCCACAAATAATACCACCAGTAAAATCTTAAGAAATCTTTTCATACTTCACCCTTTCTTCAATTTGATTTTTTCAATAACCCGTACTGCCTCATCCCCGCTGTCACCTGTAAAGGATAAAAAAAGAAAATAACGCCCAGGCCACGATATTAAACGCCAGAGGGAAATCTCCCAATAAAACTTCATCCGCATCTTCTTTTCTTTTTTTCACATGAATAAGATAGAGATAACGGAATATCCCGTAAACAACAAACCCGACAGAATAAACCATGATATGTCCATAAACCCGATTCACGATATCCGGCGATATCGTATACAAACCATAAAAAACAATCACCAGTGTTGCCGATATCATGATGAGTTGATCCAGGAAATACAAAGGATATTCCCGCAGCACTTCACGATGTTCTCCGGACCTCCCTTTCAGCGTTACCACCTCGGATCGCCTTTTGGTAAATCCCAGAAAAAGTGCCAGCACAAAAACACACATCTGCAGCCACCCGGACGGCAGGACACCAATCGCAACCGAACCTGCCCATACACGGATGCAAAATCCCGCGGCAATGCACCCGATATCCATCAGCACAACCCTTTTGCCCGCAAAGTTATACATGCCATGCAAAATCAGATATCCCCCGGCCAGACAGGAAAACTCACGGCCAAGGAGAAATGCCAACCCCATGCCGCTGGCAATAAATCCGGCCAGCAGGACAATGGCAACAATTTTAGAGACTTGCCCGCTTGCCAGCGGACGTTGGCACTTTTTAGGGTGAAGCTTATCGCGATCAATATCCGCAAGGTCATTGATCATATAAATACCGCTGGCAATAAAACAGAATGAAATAAACGCAATCAAAGCGGCATTAAATGCCGCGGGATCCATGAATCGGCCTGAAAAAATAATCGGAGCCAGCACAAAGAAATTTTTGATCCACTGTTTAACCCGAATCAGTTTCAGAAAAATAATCAAACTCTTCATACGCCTCCTCCTTGCGCGACCTTCCTGAACAGGACGGTTTGTCCGGAACTCCCGACAATCTCCCATGATGAACCTCCCAACCGGCGCATCACCGCGTCAAGGGAACGGGATTCCGGATCCGGCAATTCCGCGCGCATCCATGGATCATCAAAATCAATAATGGCATACGCCACATGGGCCGGCAAACGCCACGGGTTCTCACCGTGCTGAAAACGATCTGAATATAATTTATAAAATGGATAAACCTCAAATCTTTGCGACAGCGGCGTCAAAAATGAAAACGATGCCGCCACCGGAGCTTTGTCCGGAATACGGCGGAGCAATGACCATTTCTCCTTCAGTGTATTTTTCGAAACAGCGCACCCGGAGTATGAACAGGACATGCGTTGAAAGAATTTCGGCAGGCAGCCAGACCAATGCTGAAAGAAAACAAGCGTTATCAATGCGACAAGATAGAAAAATGCCCGGCTGGATAAGACTTTTTTAAGGTGTTCCAGGGACATCGCCATGCTCAAGAAAATAAACGGGGCCAAAGCCATGCCGTAATAAAAAATGATCATATGTTCTGTTTTGGAAGTCGACATAAAATGCTGCATGAATAGCGGAGCGACAAAAAATAACGCCTTAAGACCAAATAACGGGACATAACACAATGGGCCGAACCATTCCTGCATAAGGTGCGTGTTCGCCGGCTGAAAAAATGTCTTGCCGACATGCGCCACGCCGGCCCACCAGCCATCCTGCCAAAGATAAGCATAATTACCCGCATAAGGCAGCGGCGCACTCAAATGCCCCGTTGACATCAACGGGATAAAGATCTTCACCAATATCAAAAACATTGTGACAGACAATGCCATGGGCACAACACCCCAGGCGATCCTGTCTTTTAACGACAGCAGACCGTATAATCCGAAAGCAAAAACAACCAGCGGCATATTTTCTTTAATGGTCATCAATAACATTGCTGTAATCATAAACGGCCACCAGCGGCGTTTTTCAAAAAAATACAAAAGGCCGACCAAAAAAGCCGGACTCAAGCTCTCGAAATCAAAATCATGGAGTAATCCAAACACGTTGGGCACATAAAAATAATAAAGCCCCATAAGCCAAAGGGCATAAACCCGGCCCACCCGCGGTTTAGACAAATAAAACAACCCAACACCCGCAAGGATGTATGAAACAACCTTCAAGAAAACCAGCGTGAGCGGATGTTGAACAACGAAGTATACCGGAAGAATAATTAACGCAATCAAATTCGCATGATTAGAAAGGATATGGCGTTCAAAGATCGAACTATACCCGTCGGCATGGATCAAACTCCACATCCCTTGGGAAAAAAGCGCTAAATCCCAATCGCAATATCCAAAAAACTGATATTTACGCCACAAAACAAATGCCCAGAGCAAAAAAGCCGTTGCCGCAGTGCCAAGGACAAAGAAATTAAAGTTGCATTTTACTCTCATCATATGCTTCCAACCCTTCCATCACCAACCATCGTCTTAATCACGCGCGGCAAGAACAATAAATTATAACAGAATTGTTCCGTAAATGTTGAGAGAGTAAAAAGATTCCTGACTGCAAATAAAACCCCCTTCAACCTAATGGTCAAAGGGGGTTATTATCCATCACGCCATGAACAAAAATATGGGGGATTTCACATCCTGTATTGAATCACCCATGCCGTTGACGGTAGCGACAACGTGACTTCCCTGTAATGATCCCCGAGCGTCCCATACGACTCCGCCTCTTGCCCCAGGCAGATGATTTTATAGGCTTTGGCTTTATCCAACCCGACAGCCTTCAAGAAAAATGGCGTACGCAGCATCATGGAAACAAGCCCGGTAACCTTGCCGTCTTTCATGACCGGATAACGCATGGCAATCAGCCTGGGCTGAACCATACTGCCGTGAGCTGGCTCTGAAAGCTGGGGGCCGGGGGCTTCTTTCAATTTCTGCTGAAAATAATGCAGGGGGACAACCCCTTTCAGGTCAAATCCGCGGGCAAGAAAATGCGACGGAAAAAGAACCTGCCGGATCACCCAGTTTTCATCAATGAAAGACCCTCCGAATACGCCCGGCACACCTGCCACGACAGGCGCCATCGCCTGACGAAATGTCGTATAATCCGGCTGGGCATCTGCAACAATTTTTAGCTTCGCAAAAATATCATCAAAATACACCTGCACCCTTTGCCCGATCATATCGTCGGGCGGAACAGGCGCTGCCCATGCCGCAACGGTCATACAAAAAACAAACATCATCCCGATAAAAACTCTTTTCATACCTTTCCTTTCGTTAATTTAAATACCGTAATATAGCCCTGATAATGTGCCGTGATTTCAAAAGACTTGAACCGGGACTGTTCCATGGCCACGCGGAGTTTCCCATTAATATTTTCGCGGATTTCATCCTGTTGAAATAAATAATACCCCGACCAAGCGCATACCTTGCCGAAGATATTTGTCGGCACGTCCACATCAATGATGACACACGATCCATCAGGCCTTAGCACACGGAAAACTTCATCCAGCGCACGGACTTTTAATCCCATGTCAATATGATGAAAAAAGAACGTCGAAACAACATGGTCAAAACTGGCATCAAAAAAAGGAAGCGTTTCAGCCGCCGCAACATCAAAATATACATTGGCAAGCCCCGCAGCCTTCCGCACGGCAACCTCAATCATTTTCGGCGCCGCATCAACCCCGCTCACCCGCCCGCCCCTTTCAGCCAGAATACGTCCAATCTCAAGCGTCAATGTCCCTGTACCGCAGCCAAGATCCAGGACGGAAGACACCCGGGATGACCGCAAAAAATCAAGGCACGGCCGGGACATGCGCGCTTCCTGTCCGAAGAGCATTAACGGACTTAATTGATCATAAACAGCCGCGACATGATCAAGCGTCCGCCCTCTTGTAATGACCGATGGCATCATGATAACCACCTCACAGCATTCTCCACATCCAACGCCTTAAACATCCACAAAACAACCGCCCTGGCATCGTCTTCCTTCAGGCCCAAACCGCACCGATTAAGATGCGCAAGCCCCTCCTGCATATGCGCATACCCCATGCGCGCCACCGGCGCCAGCTCATCAGGGAATTCAAAAAATATCGATTGATCGATACATAACGCCTTCCCCTTGCCCTGCAAACGCTTCAACGCCGACGGATATTGATGCGTCATCAAAGAAAGCGCATAATTTTGACGGCACTCAAGATGATCCCTGGCAAGATCCCGCATGTCATCCAAAAGCTGACAGCCCAACCCGAATTGCCCAAGCCCCTGCCTACAATCCGCCAGGATCCGGGGGTCTGAATTTCTCTCGATCTTCTCCGGACCAAAAAGCGGTAAATGAAATAAAAGCCCCGTTTTTAACTGATGAATAGTATCCAGGACATATTGAGGTAACGGGCGTTTCTTTATGCCGCCCTCCTCCGACGCTTCTTCAGCGGCGCTGGGTAAAAGAACCTGTAATGTCCCGTCCGAGATAATCCGCGCTTCTTCTTTTGTAATCACATCCCCCGCAACAGCGTCATCCAGGAATCGCGCCAAGATCCTATCCGCGGCCATGATAATAACAACCTGCCGCATGACCCTGGAATCCACCGGCATTTTGACTGAAAATGAAACCTTGTCCTCCCCATCTAAAAGATTGTCTGCCGACGTAACCCAGATACGGAAAAGATAATTGAGGCGGCCGTACAACATCCGGCGTTCAGAAGGAATCTTAAGGAACCCGTAAACAGCCTGGAAAATCGCGGAGAAAAAATTGCGGTGCGGCATATACATTTCCAAAGGCAATGCCCCCCCGCCAATGACAAACTCCTTCGGCGTGCATGCGGGTGAAATAACAACGTCACGCCCGGCACTTTCAACATCTTTCAAACACCGGCGGCACTCATCAAAGGAAGACTTCAACACTTTATTGACAGAAAACGCACGGGAAATATCCAGGATTAACATCTTGCATTTCTCGCATAATAATGTTGCAAATAAGTGGCAAAATCAATTTTGCCCCGCCTTTCCATCGGCACACTGACAACAGAGAAAAAAACAAGAAGCTTTCCCATCGCATAATATGTCAACGAAAACAACCGTACCAGTGTTAAAGACACCGCGCATATCCAGACCGGCACAAATACTATCCTGACCGGCTTATTCCATAATTTAAAACATGCCTCATAAATCTGACGCCAGGTCATATCCTGCGGCCCGCCAACAGACGTATAAATATTACAAGAATTAAGCGCATCCTCCGCCATAAAAGATGCCAACTCCCCCACATCAACAGGCGCACACACCGTTTTTCCATCGCCAATCATATACATGCTGCCTTTCTCGGCCAGCCTGGCCATCTCGGCAAAATCACGCATAAAACCGCTTGAACGGATAATAACCCAGCTTATCCCGCTTTTCTTTAATTCTTCCTCAAACCTGAATTTTGCCTCCATGAGCGGTACCCCCTGCCTGGCCCCGATCTCCGTGCCGGCAGGAGAAATAAACACAAACTTTTTTACCCCGACACGCCTGGCCTCCGCGAGAAGGTTCATATTTCCCTGATAATCCACATCCATGTGCGTCACCGGACCCCGTATCCGTGTGATCCCTATAACGGATACAAGAATCTCAATCCCGGAACAAATCCCTTTGAGTGTTGCCGGCCTGGTCACATCAGCCACAACCTTCGCGGACACCTTTTGCTCAAGGCCGTTAAATTCCCGATCCGACAGGGCAAGCCCGGCAGGATAGATCCCTCTTTTCACAAACACATCGACCAGTTCCCGGCCTAACACACCGCCGACACCCGCGATCATAACATTGACACCCATCTCAGCCTCCATCGGTGAAAAAACATTATGTTTATATCATGTCAAAATATTCAGATTAAACAAAGCCGCTTTTCCATAAAAAACTGACACAAAACGCAATATTTAACAAAATCAATAAAAAACCCTGCAAAAAACTGCAGGGCTCAAAAAATATGATCAAAATACAAACTAAAGACCATACTTTTTTAACTTATACCAAAGATTCCGTTCGGAAATCCCAAGCAACCGCGCCGCCTCAGCTTTGATGCCGCTTGCCGCCCTGATCGCTTTCTGAATAGCCTCTTTTTCTTTAATATCCATCTGCGACTGCAAGTCAAAATCAACCCCGGGGGCAACACAATCCGTTGATACTTTCTGCATCACATGCCTGATCGACTGCGCAAGTTCATCAACGCTAAATGGCTTGCGGATATAATCACATGCCCCGTGTTTCATGGTTTTCACCGCCGTATCCACATCCGCGTAGGCAGTTGTAACAACGACAGGCAATTTAATCCCCAGGCGCTCCATTTCATAAATAAGTTCAACCCCGTCCATCACCGGCATGCGCACATCCGTTACAACAATATCCACATGCTTATCAAACAAAATCTTCAATGCCTCCTGACCATGAGATGCTGTCAGCACATTGAAGCCATGCTCAGGAAGCCCCATGCGTAAAACCCGTTGCAAGCGGGGCTCATCGTCAACAATCAATACGTCCAACATATCACGCCCTCACAGGTAAATAAACGGTGAACGCCGTTCCAGACGGCGGCGGATGACCGACCTCAATCCTTCCACCATGATCCTCCACAATCCCTTTGACAACCGTCAACCCAATCCCGAAACCGTAAGGTTTTGTCGTATACATCAAATCAAAAATCTTGCCCTGCTGCCCGGGCTCGATCCCGATGCCATGATCCCGCACCTGTAAAATATATTCCTGCCCGACACACATCATTTTAATCTCAATAACGCCCTTCACCCGGGAAGCCTCAATCGCATTCAGCAATAAATTCATCACCACTTGCTTGATCGCTTCAGCCTGGCACAATAAAACAATACCCGGCGCTTGATTTTGAATATCAAGCGTCATCCCCGCCGCATCAAGCTTGGACGCGAACAATTCCGTCACTCTCACAACCAAAGCCGAAATATCTGCCGGCACTTTGGGCTTATTTTCTCCCCGGCGTAAATGCAAAAGGTCTGTCAATAACTCATCAACCCGCTCCACTTCCGATGAAATATCCCCTGCCAGCGTCGCAATATCTCCGGCGGAACGTCGGGCGATCACACTGGCCGCGCTCTTGACGATACCCAAAGGGTTTCTGATCTCATGCGCCAAATGCTGCACCAGCGTCACCGAGGCGATTTCCCTCTCCTGCTCCATCAATTTCTTTGCCTGACGGCGCAAAACTTTCATGCTATAAGCACTGATGCCGAAAATGGCTGCCGCCATAATAACAATAAAATAAATACTATCCCGCTGCGCTTTATTCCTGGATTTTTGAGCCTTGACCAACGCGAGGTCAATGCTTTTAAAATAAAACCGGCGCAGCACCCCGCTTGTCGCCTGCAATTCCCCCAAAGAACGAAGCAAAGCAACAACAGCACTGTCTGTCGGCTTGATCTTTAATGCATCTATCGTCCTGGTCAAATTCAGGAAAGCTTGTTTTGCCGGAACAAGCAGCCGGGCTTCCTGCCTTTCATGCTCAAGAAAAATAGACTGCCCCGGCTCATCGCGCTCTTCATGAGACCAGGAAGAAAGCAGGCGCATGATCTCTTCAGATTTCTCTTTCAACCTATCAACAGGCAATATCCCGGCCTGCCAGGCGCTGATATCATTCGATATGCCTTTGAGGACATCTTCAACAGAAATCATCCTCTGATATTCCTCCCACTCCCCTTCAAATTGAAGCTGATAAACACGGATCTCTTCCAGATAACGCAGCCCGACAACATTAACAACACCCATGACAAATCCCAGCGCGACGAACGCCCACATAATCTTATTGATTAATTTTTTATAATACGATCTCATGATTTCTCTCAATAAAAAGGATCTTGTCTTTAATCAATAACAAGACAGCCGGCCTGCCCCGGGTTATATTTCTGTAATGGTAACGATAGTCCCGACAGGAATATAATCATACAGCTCTTCAACATCCTCATTTTTCATACGGATACAGCCCTTGGACACCGGCCGGCCAATCAATTCAGGAAAAATCGTCCCGTGTATGCCAAACTGGGGCTTGTTAAATCCCAGCCAGCGGGAACCAAGATAATTATCAGGAGAAACCGGAGAAACAACAACACCTTTATGAAACCAGGTCGGATAGGGATAACGGGACTGAATAAAGAAAGTCCCGACAGGTGTTTGGTTGGCCGATTTCCCTGTTGATACCGGGTATTCCTTGATCACCACATCTCCCGTCTTAAAATAAAGGCAATTAAGTGTTTTATTGATTTCAAGGGTAAACGTCTGGTCAGGTATCCATAATAACTGCCCCAGTTTCACACCGTCACCTTTAATCCTGTTGAGCTCTTTGATAAACTCCATGGTCGTGCCGTTCCTACGGGCAATCTTGTAAAGAGTGTCCTCCGGCTGAACTTTATACCTGCGCATGCGTTCCGGTTTATAAACAATCGCCAGCGGATCTCGCTCAATCACTGACGCTAAATGAAGTTTAATCTTTCCTTGTGAAAAATGATAATACGCCGCGCCTTCAAGATACCGCGTGTTTTTTATTGCGAAGAAATCATCCAGCAACAACTTTTGAGCCGCGTCCTCATCCACCAGGCGGGCCAATGCGGTTGAACCAGGAAGCAACAGGATGAAACACAGCAGCATCGCCCTGATCATATGCCCCCCTCCCTCTTACCTGCCATTCAGCAAAGCGGCGATCATCTTCTGGAGTGACTCTATCCCGATATTCTTTTTTGAACTGATCCAATAAATCTTAGCCGCATCAACGGCAAGCTGGACAGAAATTTCCTTCTTCCTTACATCAAGCTTGGACGGCCCGATTTTATCAATTTTATTAACAATAATACTAAAAGGGTACGCATAATGGATCAGCCAGTTGATCATCATGATATCCAGTTTTGTCGGCCCCGCCACAGCGTCAAGAACAACAAATACCATGCAAAGATTGCCCCTGCTTTTTAAGTACCCTTCAATAATCGGCCCCAGGCGCGCCTTGTCAGATTTTGACCCGATCGCGTAGCCATAACCAGGGAGGTCAACAAGCCAGCGATACGGGCTAATGGCATACACATTAATCGTCCTGGTCTTTCCTGGAACCCGCGACACATGCGCCATATCCGTCTTTTCAGACAAGGCATTGATCAGCGTGCTTTTCCCGGCATTGGACCGCCCGACAAACGACACCTCCGCTTCACTTTCCCCAAGATTCAGAGGATCAGTTTCCGTCATTAAATATTGGGCTTTGTGTAACATATCAGTAAGTTATTCTCCCGGCGCCTGTTTACGATGAATACGAACATGCCGCATGAACACCCACCGCAGGCTGATGGATACCCACCCGGTTCCCTTCACTGTCTGCAACATGCGCGATCAAGCCATATTCTCCGATGTTCATTTTTTCTTTAAGTATTTTTCCGCCATGAGCCAATACTTTATCTAATACCGGTTGTATGTCTTTTACCGTAAAATATACCAAACTACCATCATGTGACGGATTAATCCCCTTTACCTTAATTAAAGATCCCCCAGCCCCGGACGGATTTTTCGGCTTAGGCCACAGGGCCATTTGGATTAACCCTTTCGTCTGAACAGTCATGGGGATACCAAACACAGCTTCATAAAATGCCACAGCCCGATCCATATCCATAACTGGAATTTCAAACCAATTGACACCTTCATAAATCATTCCATGTGACATCGCCAGCTCCTTTTTTATCGTAGTGGTATAAATCAATTGTAACACAAAATAGAAAAACAAAACCTAAGCGAATAAGGCATTTGACCGTCACGATCAACTCCGGCGCCATTCATAACCCGGGAATCAGCAAAAAACAGAATAATAAACTTAACCCGCGCGCGTGGTGACCGCACATTATTTACGGAATGAACAGGTCAAAACATGATCCTGGGTCATCCCTATGGCCTGCATATAAGCATAAATGATCGTTGAGCCTACAAACTTAAAACCGCGCTTCTTAAGATCCCTTGAAATAATATCGCTGATCACGCTGCTCACCGGATAATCATCCGCATTCCGAAACCTGGTCTTAACAGGTTTGTTCCCGATAAAATTCCAAATGTAACGGTCAAATGTACCAAACTCCTTCCGCACCGCAAGAAATGCCATCGCATTGGTAATCGTAGATTCAATCTTTAAACGGTTTCTTACGATGCCCGGATCATGCATCAATTCTTCTACGTGCCGCGCGGTATAACAGGCAACAGTCTCAGGATCAAAATTTTTAAAAACTTTACGGTAATGATCACGTTTTTTTAAAACTATCTCCCAACTGAGGCCCGCCTGAGCGCCTTCAAGCGTCAACATCTCAAAATGAAGGTTATCCGCATGAACCGGACGCCCCCACTCATCATCATGATAAGAAACGTACAGATCATTCTTTAAATTAACCCATGGACAGCGGCGAATATTCCTGGTCATTGGCACCATATTTCACCCTTAACCCTCATTTTTCAACAGGCAGAGATGATGCAGGTTTAATTCCCGCCTCTTTTTTGTGCACACAACCGGCTTAGTACAGCCCGCATCGAGATCCCACCTGACTTTATCCAGGAAAAGATCGCTCCAGATGTCTTTGGCAAAACTAAATGGCCATCCTTCGGCCTCATCGCCATGTAATAAATAACCGGCACCGCAGTGCGCGATAAAAGTGTTGACGCGAACTCCCCAGCCATCAACGAAAGCGCTAGCCCCTGAAAAATCGGATCGAACAAGATAACCGACGCCCCCGCGACAACCGCGGCCGCGGTCAAAAGCATCGGCCGGAACCTCTTGGCCCCCGCATCAATGACGGCCTCTTCCAAGGGCATGCCTTCTTTGACACGCAATTCAATGAAATCCACAAGAATGATCGAATTGCGCACAACAATCCCTGCCCCCGCGATCATACCAATCATAGACGTTGCCGTGAAAAACATCCCTGTCATCCAGTGCGCCGGTAAGATACCGACCAGCGTTAGAGGGATAGGAAGCATGATAATGAACGGCGTCTTAAACGACTGGAACCATCCCACAACAAGCGTAAAGATCAGGATCAGGACAATCGCGAAGGCAATCCCGAGATCACGGAACACTTCAAATGTGATCTGCCATTCCCCATCCCATTTGATCGACCAGCGGTCATTGATTTCCGGTTGGCTGGTAAAAAGAAGGTCCGGTTTCTTTTGCGCTTCAAGTTTTGGCTCCGGAAGTGACAGCTTCTCAAGACCGCCATTCAGGTCCATCATGGCATACACAGGGCTATCGAACCTGCCCTGAACGTCTCCGATCACATACGACACCCGTTCAAGGTTCTTGTGGTAGATCGTGTAGTCCTTGACCATCTTCTCAACTGTAACGACATCTTTGATCGGTATCCGATTACCAAACCTGGACAAGACAGTCATGTCTAAAGTCGCATTTAATGTTTCCCGTTTTTCTTTAGGCAACCTCATGACGATCTCAAGCGGCTCGTTCTCGCCAGAAAGATGCGCCAGATCCGTCCGACTCCCTTTAAGAGAGTCCGAAATGATCGCCGCCACAGAATCCACCAAAACACCGTTCAAAGAGCATTTCTGTTTATCAACCTTCAAACTGGCCAGCTTTTCCTGCCGCCCGACATAGCTATCAACGTCTGTAACACCGCTGTTATTATTGAGAAGAGCCTCAACATCACCGGCAAGCTTGCGCTGTCCTTCTAAGGTCGGACCGTATACTTCCAACACCAGCGTTGAAAGCACCGGCGGCCCGGGAGGCACTTCAGCAACCTGAACATGCCCGTTATATTTTGAAACGATCTCATGAACTTTCCCGCGAACAGAATTTGCAATAGCATGACTCTGGCGTTTACGCTCATCCTTGCCAACAAGATTGACCTGGAGATCCGCTTGCCACGGCTTGGAACGCAGGAAATAATGCCGAACGAGCCCATTGAAATTATACGGCGCACTCGTCCCGACATAGGCCGTAATATTCTTCACTTCCTGCGTTGCGCTGATATAGGTCGCCAGTTCATTGATCGCCGCCTTGGTCTGATCCAAAGACGCGCCTTCCGGCATGTCCAATACCACTTGAAACTCATTCTTGTTATCAAACGGCAGCATCTTAACCTTGACCAGCTTAAGCGGAACAAGCATAACCGCCCCGGCCAGCATCACCAGAAGAACGACGATAAACCCTTGACGAACCTTCGAGCTATAGATCAACGGCTTCATGTACGAACGATAGATCCTCGTCAACAGATCATCCTGCTCTCCAAGCTCCCCGTGATCCTTGAGCTTCCCCTGCCGTTGCGCGTTCCCGAGAATCCTATAAGCTGCCCACGGGGTCGCAACAAATGCCACCATCATGGAAAAAACCATGGCCATGCTGGCCCCTATCGGTATCGGGCGCATATATGGCCCCATCAAGCCACTGACAAACGCCATAGGAAGAATCGCCGCAATCACTGTCAACGTTGCCAGAATTAAAGGGCTTTGCACTTCCTTGAAAGCCTCGATCGTTACATCGAGCAAATCACGCCCCTTGTTCTTGGCCATGCGTAGATGCCGAACGATATTCTCAACCCCAACGATAGGATCATCGACAAGGATACCGATAGAAAATATCAGTGCAAAAAGCGTGATCCGATTCAACGTGAAGCCAAGGAAATAAAACCCCGCCAGTGTTAACGACAACGTCATAGGAATCGCGATAGCCACAACGCCTGACTCACGCCAGCCCAACGCAAGGGCCATCAGGAGAGTAACCGCAATGACCGCGATCAACATATGAAAAAGAAGTTCATTGGACTTCTCATCCGCCGTTGCTCCATAGTTACGCGTAACCGTATAAGCAACATCACCGGGGATAACACGCCTCTGCAAGCCCTCGACATTTTTCAAAATCTTCTCACACAGGCGCGATGCATTAGAACCCTTCCTTTTCGACACCGCAAGCGTGACAGCATGGAATGGCCCTTTGGCAGCAGCTTTATCTGCTACACCAAAACGAATATCAACAGCGTTTTCCTCTTCATCCGGGCCATCAACGACTTTGGCGACATCCTTTAAATAAACCTGTCCACCCTGGCTGACGCTGATCACCAGATTCTCAAGGTCTTCTTTAGACCTGAAAAACCCGTCAGCCTCAACATTCACAAGATCAAGAGCGCTTTCCAAATGCCCGGCGGACACCTTCACATTGGCTTGTTGTATCAAACGACTTATCTCAAGGGAATTTAAGAACCGCTCGTTCAGCTTCACTTCGTCAAGATACACATGGAATTGCCGCTTGCGTCCACCGGTAATGCTGGTTTCGGAAACGTCAGGAATCGCACTGATACTGTTCTGAACCTCAGATACAACCTTTCGCAAACGAATCTGATCATTATTTCCGCTATGGAACGTCAATGTCATCACCGGGACATCATCAATCGAGCGGATCTTGATCAACGGCTGCGAGCCGCCCTTGGCCAACACATCAAGGTTCGAATGAACTTTTGTATAAAGCTTAATGAGGCTCTTCTCAACATCTTCACCCACTTTAAATCGAACGGTAATAACCGCACCTTCCCCCTGAGTCATGGAATAAACATACTCAACACCATTGATCTCCCAGAGCTTGCGTTCACCAACGTTGACGATACGACGTTCGACCTCTTCCGCCGCGGCTCCTGGATAAGAAACAAAAATATCAAACATCGGCACAGAAATCTGCGGCTCCTCTTCTCTCGGCAGGTTGATGACAGCCATCACACCAAGAAAGATCGAAAAACCGATAATAAGAGGAGTAACCTTGGACTTAACAAAGACACCGACAATCCGGGCAATAAAACCTTCTTGCGGTGCGCTCATAGCCCGGCTCCTTCGGCTAGTTTCTTCATTCCATCTTCATTTAACTGGCCCGTCAGAAAAAGCAATCGCGCTTCCGACAGCCATATTCCCATAACAGCCTTGTTATACACCCGTGCTGACTGCAGATACGCACGACGGACTTCAATCAGGTCAGCGATAGACTTGCGGCCTTCATTATAAAGCGGCACGGCAAGCGATACAGCTTCTTTGGCATCATCAGTCATGCCTTTGAGAACAGCCATGTTATCCCGGAGCGTATCATAACGAGCGGTTTCCTCGGTAATGTCGCGCTCAACAGCATCTTTAAGAAGCTGAACATTGTGCTCCAGCTGATCTTTTCTGGCTTTCGCCTCTTTAATCCGACCTTCACGCGAAGGATCAAACAGAGGCAATTGAGCCTTAACGCCGACGGTATAATTGTTCCCGCCCGATTCTCCGATCTTTTTCCTGTCATTGGCCGCATCACCAAATGCGCTTAAAATCGGTAACACCGTCGACTTCTCACGGGCCAATTCTGAATCAAACGCCTGAAGGCGGGCGTTAAGCGAAAATAAATCAGGACGATTGGCTAATGCCGTTTCCATTAACTTCTGCTGATCTTGTAATGGGGCTTCTGCTTCTTTGATCGTACCGGCAAGTGACCAGGTCTTATCTACTGGTTCACCCATCAAGATATTCAAAAGTGCTGTCATAGCGGTCTTCTGACGAGCGATTTCATTCTTCATCCGCGTAAAATCGCCAGATATGACGCGCGCTGAATAATAGTCTGCTCCCAGGATCATGCCCTTGTCCTTCAAATCCTTTGCCTTTTGAAGATCATCGTGAGAGCTCTTCTGCACTTCATCAATAATAGC
>JBAXBM010000014.1:0-19068 GCA_037141995.1 Candidatus Omnitrophota bacterium | reverse complement strand
CACTAAGGTAGCGGTTCAGGAGCTTAAGGGGCTGAAGATCGCTTCCGGCATCAATGCGGTCCCGGGGGCGGCGGCAGGCAAGGTTGTTTTCACGGCGGCTGAGGCTGAAGCAATGGCTAAGAATGGCGATAAGGTCATTCTTGTCCGTAAGGAAACATCACCTGAAGACGTTGGCGGGATGCATGCGGCCAAGGGTATTCTTACGGCGACGGGTGGCAAGACCTCTCACGCGGCGGTTGTGGCGCGCGGCTGGGGCAAATGCTGTATCGTTGGTTGCGAAGCGATCAATATTAATTACGATGCTAAAGAAATGGTCGTCGGCGGTAAGGTTATCAAACAGGGCGATTATCTGACCCTCGATGGTTCCGCCGGTGAAGTGTATACAGGCGATCTTGCTCTTAAGGATCCGGTTCTTCCTGAAGCGTATAATACGATCCTCAAGTGGGCGGATGCTATCCGTAATATCAACGTGCGCACCAACGCGGATACGCCTTACGATGCCAAGAAGGCGATCGAGATGGGGGCTGAAGGTATCGGGCTGTGCCGCACGGAGCATATGTTTTTTGATACTGAGGAACGCCGTTTGGCAATCCAGGAAATGATCGTCGCTGAGACGCAGGAAGCCCGCAAGGCGGCGCTCGCTAAGCTTCTTCCGATTCAGCGCGAGGATTTCTATGGTATCTTTAAAGCCATGGATGGTTATCCTGTCACGATCCGTTTGATTGATCCGCCGCTGCATGAGTTCACGCCCAAGGATGATGCGGGTGTTGACAAGCTGGCGAAGATTACGGGTTTAAGCCATGACAAGATCAAGCACCGCTGTGAACAGCTGCATGAATCCAATCCGATGCTCGGTCATCGCGGGTGCCGTTTGTGCATCACATATCCTGAGATCCTTGATATGCAGGTGACGGCGATCATCGAAGCGGCCATTAAAGCGCAGAAGGAAGGTTATAAGGTTCTTCCTGAGATCATGCATCCCTTGACGATTGACAAAAAAGAGTTCCGTATCCTTGAGCTCCAGACCCGTCAGGTTGCTGACAAGCTGATCAAGGACGCAAAATCAAAAGTTAAGTATATGGTTGGAACCATGATTGAAATCCCGCGCGCGGCATTATTGGCCAATGAGCTTGCCGAGTATGCGGAGTTTTTCTCGTTCGGGACTAATGATTTGACCCAGATGACCCTTGGTCTTTCGCGCGATGACGCCGGGCGTTTTCTCCCGGTTTATGTTGCTGCAGAAAAAGAGGGCGGCAAGGCGATCTTCAAGGATGATCCGTTCCAGAGCCTTGATCAGAGTGGTGTTGGTCTTCTTGTCAAGTACGGGATTGAGCGCGGCCGTTCCACGCGCAAGGACATCAAGATTGGTATTTGCGGTGAGCACGGCGGTGAGGCAGAGAGCGTTAAATTCTGCGTGCGTGCCGGTATGAATTATGTTTCCTGCTCGCCATATCGTGTGCCGATCGCGCGTCTTGCGGCGGCTCAGGCAGCGATGGAAGGCAAGGTTTCTCGAAACGCAGTAAAAAAAGTAATAAAAAAAGTAAAAAAGTAATGAAATTCATGTAATATACCGGGAGCTTTGGTTTAGTGGCCGAGGCTCCCGGTATTTATTTGTCACAGGGTGTCATATAAGGAATATGGATTCAATTCGCGCGTATCTTAAAGATGTCCGTCCGATTGCCCTTCTCACCGCAGAGGAAGAGGTGGAGCTTTCACGTGCTGTTCAGCGGGGTGATAAAAATGCCCGCGATAAAATGATTTGTGCTAATCTTCGCCTGGTTATCAGCATTGCCAAGAGGTATGTCAATCTAGGCATTCCGCTGAGCGATCTTATTGAAGAAGGCAATATCGGTCTTATGCGCTCTGTGGAGAAGTTTGACCCTGACAAAGGTTATCGTTTTTCGACGTATGCGGCGTGGTGGATTAAACAGGGGATTTCCCGTTCAATCATAGATCAGGGTAAGATGATCCGTGTCCCTGTGTATATGAATGAGGAGCTTGTCAAATATCGGAAGGTCCTTGAGTTGCTCACGCATAAGCTCGGCCGGAAGCCGCAGGTTGGAGAGATTGCCAAGCGGTTACAGGTGCCTGTGGACAAGATTAAAGAATTTGAAATGGCTATTTCCAGGATGTCAAGTTTGGATGCGCCCATCGGAGAAGATGGTGATGGTCAAGTTAAGGACATGATCGAAGACGAGACACTTGCCGCGCCCGATGAGCAGATGGAATGTTTTCTTAATAAAGAACGCGCCCGTGAGATTCTTAAAGAGCTTCCCGACCGGGAGCGGCAGATTATTGCCATGCGTTTCGGCCTTGACGACGGAGAGTGCCGGACGCTCGCCGAAATTGCTGACGTGATGGGTGTTTCGCGTGAGCGGGTGCGGCAGCTTGAGGTTGCTATTATCAAGCGGTTGCGGCAGATTTCAGATAAACAGGATTATTCCAAACGTCATGATAATGCCGACAAGAGCGCTCCGTAAGGAACGCAAACCACTTTTTGTTCTTATTATTCCGCGTTTCGGGGATATGGCAGGCGCTTTTTATGCCGGAGAAGTGATGAAGGGTGCTTCTTTCGCGGCCAGCCGACTGGATGCGGATATTTTAATCCATTTGACCGAGCGCACAGATCACTCCGCCTGGTTGTCTGGAGATTTGCTTTGCCCTGACGCGGTAGATGGTATTCTTTTCGCGGATATCGACCGTGATTGGGATATTGTCCGTTTCGCGATAAAAGCTTCTTTGCCTGCCATTGTTTTGAATAATCCCACAGAAGAGCCATTTAATTGTATTGCTATTGATAATCGTAACGCCGCGCGGGAAGCGACGAATTATCTTATTTCTCAGGGGCACCGCAGGATTGCGCATATTGCAGGAGACCTGAAAACACAGGCGGGTCAGG
Source organism: Candidatus Omnitrophota bacterium (assembly GCA_037141995.1). Classification (GTDB taxonomy): domain Bacteria; phylum Omnitrophota; class Gorgyraeia; order Zapsychrales; family Fredricksoniimonadaceae; genus Fredricksoniimonas. The sequence continues at coordinate 16,169 of JBAXBM010000014.1, read as the reverse complement.
ATCGTTTGGAAGGATATTATGCTGCACTCGATGAGGCGGGTATCCCGCGTGAAAAGAAGCTGGTACGCAAGGGAGGTTTTTTGCGCACGCCGGCGCATACCGCGGCTGTAGCCCTTCTTAAAGATATTGCGGCCAATGAACGGCCGACGGCTATTTTTGCGGCCAGTGATTTGATGGCGCTGGAAGTCCTGGATACCGCGAAGGCGCTTGGCATGGGTGTGCCGCATGATCTTTCGGTTATTGGTTTTGATCATAATTTTAGCGTGTGCGGATTGACGCCGCTGTGCACATTTGAACAGCCGATTGCCGATATGGCGCGATTAGGTGTTGAGACACTTTATCAGATGACCCTTGGCCTTGCCAAGCTTCCGGTAAAAGTGCTTCTTGAGGCAAAATTCATTAAGGGCCGTACAACCGCAATATTAAAATGAACCTGAGCATAATGTATGGGTAAAAAAATTGATTTAAAAAAATTTGTCCGGGACATTCCTGATTTTCCTAAAAAAGGAATTTTATTTAAGGACATAACAACGTTGCTGAAAGATAAGAAGGCGTTTAAAGCTACGATTGATGCCATGGCCCTGCTGTTGGCGAAAAAAAAGATCGCTTATGTGGTGGGCATTGAATCCAGGGGATTTATTTTTGGCACGGCTCTTGCGTATAAGCTCGGAGCGGGGTTTATCCCGGTTCGTAAAAAAGGCAAACTTCCTGCGCTAACACGGGGAGTTACATATGAGCTTGAATATGGTACTGACAGACTTGAGATTCATGCGGATGCGTTGAAAGATGGTGATAAGGTTGTCATCATTGACGATCTGTTGGCAACAGGCGGCACCATGGTTGCGGCGGTGAAGCTTGTGGCGGATTCCGGTGCCAAGATCGAGGGTGTTGGTTTTGTGATTGAGCTTGCTTTTTTGAATGGGCGAAAGAAGCTTGAAGGCCTTCCGGTTTTTTCTGTGATCCAGTATTGATCAAGAGGGTACATGAATTTAATACAGAGATACAGGTATTTTTCCAATTTCTTTGCAGTTGGAACAATAGCCTTTTCTTTATGCATTTTGATGGTTATCCTTTTTAGCCCTGATCTTTTTTGTGTCCCAACCGTGGTTCGGCCCGCGCAGGTTGATATCCAGCAAATGATGCTTGTCGCGTTTGAGGCAGAAAAAAAAGGCCGGTTGCCGGAAGCGATTACAGCGTACGAAAATGTTATTTCTCATTTCCAAGGCTTTGCGCCTGCGTATTTCAAGCTGGCGGCAATTTATTTTCATTTGGGCATGCCTTCGAAAGCTGAAGGTTATTATCTTGATGCCGTTGATAAGGGCGTTGATGATCCGGATGTTTATTTAAATTTGGGATATATTAAGGAAAGCCGTGGCGACCTGAATCAGTCATTGGAATATTATATGAAGGGGGAATTGGCCGCGTCTAAGAATCCTATACTATATTTTAATATGGGTAATGTGCAGGCGCGTCTGGGGAAGCAGGATAAGGCGGTAGATGCTTTTAAGCATGCGGTGGCGTTGAATGCGCAATACAAGGATGCTTTTGTGAATCTCGCGATCCTTTTGGCAGATAAGGGTGAATATCAGGATGCGCAATATTATCTTGAAAAAGCCGAGAAGCTTGGGTATGATGCCCCCGCAGAATTCAAGCAAGGTCTTGCTGCCCGTCTGGCGGGTGCCAAATAAATATTTGTTAGTTGTATATGATATGTAGGGGGCGACCCACGTGTCGCCCCTTGATGTTTTTTGCCCCTGTAGCTCAAATGGATAGAGCACGGCTCTCCTAAGGCTGTGGCGGCCGTTCGAGTCGGCCCAGGGGCACCATTTGAGTTTTGTAGCGGTTGAGCTGATGCGGTGCATCGGCTCTATCTATTTATGGGATAAGATTAGAAAAATTTTTCAAATTTTATTGACACTCCCATTGCCATATGGCAAGATAACGACAACTTAAACCCTAAGATGTTCCTAGTCCAGACCATGAAAGGAGGTGGAGTTGTTAAGGTTTTTTAGGATGCGGGTCAGGGGGCATCGATTATAGGGATCAATTGTACATAACCTAGTCATATATAACTAGTTACTTTTCTATACTAATATCAAGGAGAAACACATGTTTAAGAAATTCACCATGATGTTCGCGCTTGTCGCCCTGATGGCGGCTCCGGCGTTCGCATCTGTGCAGAACGTGAAAATCAGTGGTTCTTTAGCCACCACGTCTGTTATCCGTAAGAGTTTTGACCTCGGCGCTGTCACAACACCTGCTTCACAGACAGAGCAGAATATCGTCGCGACAACCACAAGCGTTGGCGTTGCGGCTGATTTGACGGACAATGTGTCCACTAAGATCAAGCTCACCAACGAAGGGGCTTGGGGTTTGCAGAATGCTGCCGGTAATTCAGATAATAATTCATTTTATCTGGATGAGGCCTATGTGACCATGAAGGAGTTGCTCTATACTCCTCTTACGGTGACGGTTGGTCGTCAGACACTGGCCTATGGTAACCAGTTTTTAATTGGTTACAACGGCGGTAATAAAAATTACTATTCTGGCGTTGCGACAGATCTTGCCGGCAATGGTAATTTTGACGCTGTCAAGGCTGTGTTGAGCTATGAGGCACTCACAGTTGATGTGTTTGCTTCAAAGATCAACGAAAATACCAATCTTGGTAATAATGATAGCGATGATACTGATCTTTATGGTATCAATGCCAATTACAAGTTGGGCGATAAGATGAGCACGGTTGTCGAAGCATATACATTCGCCAAGAACGACAAGAATAGTATTGCTTATCCTGCGACCAAGGCGGCGAATCTTTATGTGCCTGGTTTGCGTGTCAGCACCAATCCTATCGAGGGCTTGAATGTCCAGATGGAAGGTGCGTATGAGCTCGGCAGTGGCTACAGCACGAGCGGGTTGACAGATACCCTCAGTGCTTATGGTCTCCAGGGTAAAGTGAATTATGCACTTCCTGTTCTTAAGGATGTGAAGCCGGTTCTTTCTGCCGGGTATACCTATCTCACCGGAGAGAAAGATCCTGCGAGTATTGGTGTGACGGCGAACAAGTCTACCGCGTTTCAGCCGCTTTATGAGAACCAGAATGTCGGACGGATATTCGACAGTCTGTTCACAGCGAGCAATCTGAGCTTGGTCGAAGCTTCAGCTGAAGTCACGCCGATTCAGGATCTGACAGCAAAGTTGAGCTGGTATAATGTTGCCAAGGCGCAGAAGGCGGCGATCACATCAATCAATCAGCCGACCAGTGCCGCAGGACAGGCTGTTGGTGGTTCGACGAGCAAGGCGTTGGGCAATGAAGTTGACCTTGATCTGAGCTATGCCTATACGGAGGATGTGAAGTTCGGCGTGAGCGCTGGTTACTTTGCACCTAACAAGGCGTTCAATTCTTTGAACAAGGATTCAGCGTCCCAGCTCCTCTCGAGCGTCAGCGTTGCGTTCTAATAGAACACGTTTTCATGTGATCAAAAAAGCCCCGGTAGAAATACCGGGGCTTTTTTATTGAAGCCGATAAAAAAATATCAGATATTATTTTAAATTTATTTTTTATTTGTTATTATTAAAATGTTAGTTCAATCTAAATTAGAAATTATATTTCTTCGTCGGAAGTTGGCAGTTGCATGAACCGTGATGAGATCTACGACCATTTGGCTAAAGTTTATCTGAGTAAACGCGAAGTCGTTGAAGAGAAAAAACCGGAGCCCCGCCCCAATGCCTGGCGTTTAATAAATCTGCTGATCACGGCATTTATTTTTACAAGTGTTGTTTGCGGATTAACGGCATTTTTGACGCAACGACGGGATACGCTGAAAAGCCGTGTTATTTACGCGTTGAATAATTCGCCGATACGCCTGTCCTATGCGGTTGGCGGGAAATATCCCCAGGTGCAAAACCTGACGATCGCGGTGCCGGCGATGGATATTACAAAATACAGCCGTTTGAATTTATCGCTTCGCAGTATCAGCGGCAACCCGGGGATGTTGAAGGTTGTTGTCAGTAATGCCAGGGAGGAACAGGCATCGTATTATCTTGAGGGGATCGGCGGGCGCTGGCAGGATTATTCAATTTCTTTCGCGCAGATGAATTTGACGGACTGGAAATTTATCAAGGATATTGCGTTTGTTGTTGAGGCGTGGAACACGAAAGATCCGGCGGGGACTGTTCTCGTCGACAACATCAGTTTTTCCAACTAGCACAAGCAGAGGGGGAAATATGAAGATCATATCTGTGGCGAATCAAAAAGGCGGTTGTGGTAAGACGACAACATCCATCAATTTGGTATCCACGCTTGCTTTAAACGGAAAGAAAACGCTGCTCATTGATCTTGACCCTCAGGCCCATGCGACGCTGGGTTTGAACCGCGACGATAAAAATAGTATTTATAATGTCATTTCAAAAATTGCGCCGCGCCGGCTTGCTTTGCGTGATATCATTCAGCGCGTTGAAAAGAATTTTGATATTATTCCGTCGAATGTCCTTGTCGGCACCCTTGAACAGGAGCTTGCCGATGAGATCGGCCGTGAAGTGAAGCTTGCGGAAAGCATTGCCACCATTAAAGATTTATATGATTATATTATTATTGATTGCCCGCCGAGCCTTGGTTTTTTGACGGTCAATGCGATCCGCGCGAGTCATGAAATCATGATCCCTGTGGAGATGAGCCGTTTCTCCGTGCAGGGGGTTGAACATTTGACGGATATTATCAATTTGATCCGTGAACGCTTGAATCATCCGGTGACGCCGCGCGTGCTCATTACCATGTTTGATTCCCGTTTGCGCCATTCATTTTCCATGCTTGAAAAAATCAAGCGGCAGTTCGGGGATATGCTTTTGACGACGATTGTGCATACCAATGTTAAGCTGAAAGAATCGGCTGTTGAAGGTAAGACGGTTATGGCGTACGATAAATATTGCCGGGGAGCTAAGGATTACTACACGTTAGCCAAGGAGCTCATTGCCCTTGAAACCGGGATTCCTGCGGCTGTGAAGCCTGTGGTTGAGGCCGAGATTTCATTACCGGAGAAGGTCGGTTTTTCTGACCGTATGACCGAGATTGTTTCCCGTGAAATGGAATCGATGGTGACGGTGTTCAGCATTTATGCGCCGGATGCCAAGTCGGTATATGTGTCCGGGAGTTTTAATCAATGGGCGATTGATGAGTCTTGCCGTCTTACCCGCGAGGGTGACAGCTGGTCTGCGCGGTTGACGCTTCCTGCCGGGGTTTACCGTTATCAGTTTATCGTTGATGGCCGTTGGCAGGCTGATCCCGCGCATGACCGTCGTGAATCAAACGGTTTCGGAGATATGAATTCAATCATTGAAGTGGCGGGAGTTCATGGGTAAGGATGACAGGCTATATGCGTTAGTGGCCTATTGTTTTATTCTTTGCATTGTTCCGCTAGTGAAAAAGAGTGAAAGTGATTTTGTTCGTTTTCATGGAAGGCAGGGGTTGGCAATTTTCTTGTGTGAGATGGCTGTTTTTATTATTAGTATTGTTTTGCCGTTTTTAATGCAACCAGCACTTTTCTTGTTTGGTATACTATCCTTTTGGGGCATGATCCAGGCTTTGCGCGGTAATCTTTTTCGCTTTCCTATTATTTATCCCCTCTCCCTTCGCTTGGATATATAGGCGTTCAGGCAATCAATCCAGCATGTTTTTTAAGATTATCCCTGGAGATGGTCCCATATGTTATATTTGTATTATAAGAAATGGGTTGTTTGCCTGCAGAAAGGAAAAGATATGCGCAAAAAATTTCTTAATCGAGGGCAGAATGTTATTGAATACATTCTTCTCGTTATTGTGGTTGTTCTTATTTTGATATCAGGAATTTTGGTGAATCATGGTGCTTTTATTCAAAGTACAACAAGAGTATTGAGTTTACCGTCGGAAGGACTGAACATTGTTAATGAAAAAATAACTTTTGTTGATCGGGATGGGGTAAATATTGCTCGATCAGATGTGATTCATCCGTAAAAGATGGCTAGCGTCTGTTTTTTTCCATTTGGGCTCTGATTTTTTCCATCGCGCTTTCATTTTTTTCCATCTGAGATCTGACTTGATTCATGACGTGGTCGTTTCTTTCTTTAATAGCGGCGGCCCGGTCGGTTTGTTGTTCAGTGGTTATTTCAGTTGCGTCTTCATTTTTTTTAAACTGAGTTTTGATTTGCGCTATGGAGTGGTCGTTTCTTTCTTTAATAGCGGCGGTCCTGTCGGTTTGTTTATCGGTGGTTATTTCAGTAGCAGTATTTTCGCTCGTTGTGCTGTCAAAGCCTTTTATCAGCATTTTACTAATACTGCTAAATACGGCTACAGCCAAAAGTATGCAAAAGATGGAGAATAAAAATATTGTTCGTGTCATATTAAAATTATACTAGATTAACAGCTAAATGACAAATTTTGTTTTTAAAGAATTAATTTATATCGTGATTTTTTCAGCTTTTTTTGCCTATGGCGCCAGGGCTGTATGGGCTGTGAGTATAAATGCGGAGGTTGCTTCTGTGATTGAAGAAGATGGATTTCGACCGGGGCGCATTGCGGGTGTCAGTCCTTCCATGTCGGAAGTTCTTGATGATGTAAGGCACGCTGTCCCTTCAGATGCAGTAACTTTTTCTTCGCGCGCAGAGTTGGCCTTGGCGCTGGGGGCGGCTGTTGCCGGTAAAGCGGGGCCCATCCTGGTGGTGGTTGACGGCAAAAAGCTCAGGGTTATGGAACTTAAGAAAAATGAAAAGGGCTTAAGGAGTCAGTATCATGTCCCATGGGAAGAGGTAGGAACAAAACCTTGACTTCAATATGCCCCGATAGTATAATGTAGCACAATATTGAGCCCCAGGAGCGGGGCATCGAGATTAATTCTTTACAGGAGGCGGTTCGTTGGAATCAGTGATAGATAAGAAAACAGAAGTTGTGCGTGCGTTTAAAGTTCATGCCAAGGATACAGGTTCTTCAGCCGTGCAGATTGCGCTTTTGACGGAGCGTATCAATCATCTCAACGAGCATTTTAAAGACCATAAAAGAGATCATCATTCTCGTCGTGGGCTTTTGCTGATGATTGGTAAGCGTCGCCGTTTATTGAGCTATCTCAAAAAAACTGATCAGCCCAGGTACGAAGAAACTATTACCAAACTTGGTTTACGTAAATAACGCATTAAGGGTGTGTGAAATGTCCGTACGCTTTACCTGGAGCGGTGAAGGTATGTGGACAAATCCCCGCTTCAGATGACTGAGTGCGGGATAACAGTAAGGAAAAATATAAATGAATTATCCCCGTGTGGAAGTTGACTACGGAATGAATCGCTTGACAATCGAAACAGGCAAATTGGCAAAACAAGCTTCTGGTGCGGCTCTAGTGACGTGTGGCGGAACTGCTGTCCTCGTAACGGTGTGTATTGCGGCAAAGCCGAGAGAGGGAATTGACTTTTTCCCGTTAACTGTTGAGTATCAGGAAAAAACGTACGCTGCGGGAAAAATCCCGGGTGGTTTTTTTAAGCGCGAAGGCCGTCAAACTGAAAAAGAGATCCTCACATCACGCCTTATTGATCGTCCGATTCGTCCGCTTTTTCCCGAGGGGCTTTTTAATGAAGTGCAGGTTATTGCGACTGTTCTTAGCGCAGATCCTGAAAATGATCCTGATGTTCTGGCCATTAATGGTGCGTCTGCGGCATTGATGCTTTCAGATATTCCTTTTGACGGGCCTATCAGTGCTGTTCGTGTCGGGCTTGTTGACGGAAAGTTTATCATTAATCCAACTTATGAGCAGCGCGCCAAGAGTGAACTTGATTTTGTTGTGGCCGGTGATGCTGAAGGTCTTGTGATGATTGAAGGCGACGGCAAGGAAGTGCCGGAAGAGAAAATCAAAGAGATGCTGGCTTTTGCGCATCAAGCGCTGCAGCCTGTGCGTGCGATTCAGTCTCAACTTCAGAAGCAGGCAGGCAAGCCAAAAACACAGGTAGAAGTCAAGGTTGTGCCGCCGGCATTTATTGAAAAGGTGCGTGGGCTCGGCATGGTGCGTTTGGCGCAAATCCTTGGGGGTACTGTTGATAAAAAGACCCGTGAGAAGGCGTTGAATGAGCTTTTTGCGTCTCTTGTGGCGGATATGTCTATTTATGCTGAGTTTAAGAAGGGTAAAGCGGATATATCAGAAAATGATGTTAAGGCTGTTTTTGAGATCATGCAGTATGACGTGATGCGGCAGAATGTTTTTGAACGTCAGTTGCGCGCCGACGGCCGCGGGCTTATGGAGATCCGTGCGTTATCTGCGGAAACAGGTATTTTACAGCGGACACATGGTACAGGTCTTTTTACCCGTGGGCAGACACAGAGTTTAGCGATTGTTACCCTGGGTACAAAGATTGATGAGCAACTTATTGAGGCACTTGATGGTGTGACCTACCGCCGTTTTATGCTCCATTATAATTTTCCGCCTTTTAGTGTAGGGGAAACAAAGCCGGTGCGTGGTCCTGGCCGCCGTGAGATCGGTCACGGGGCATTGGCGCATCGTTCGCTGGAAGCGGTTATACCTTCACCTGAAGACTTTCCTTATACGATCCGTATTGTATCGGAGATTCTTGAATCGAATGGCTCGTCGAGTATGGCAACTGTTTGTGCGAGTACGTTAGCTCTCATGGATGCGGGTGTGCCCATCAAGGCGCCTGTGGCGGGTATTTCTGTCGGTCTTATTTCTGATGCCAAGAGGTCTGTTCTTATTACGGATATTCAGGGCATGGAAGATCATTTCGGTGATATGGATTTTAAGGTTTCAGGCACCCGGGCAGGCATTACTGGCGTTCAGCTGGATCTTAAAATTCGTCATATTACAGTTGAGCTTCTTGGTCAGGCAATCGATCAGGCGCGTGAAGCGCGCATGAAAATTCTGGATACCATGACCGCGGCGATTCCTGAGCCGCGCGCAACACTTTCTGAGTTTGCGCCGCGCATTTCGATCCTGCAAATCCCGCAGGATAAGATTGGTGAGGTTATTGGTCCCGGCGGAAAGACGATCCGTAAGATTATTGAAAGCACGGGGGCGACATCGATTGATATTGATGATGAGGGGCAGGCATTTATTTCGGCGCCTAATCAGGCGGCACTTGATTGCGTCATGAATTATCTTAAGTCTATGCTTGAGATGCCTGAGGTTGGCAAGATTTATCAAGCAACAGTGGTTAAGATTATGAATTTCGGTGCGTTTTGTGAATTTATGCCTGGCCGTGACGGGTTAGTGCATGTTTCTGAGTTGTCAGATAAATTTGTCAAAGATCCCAATGAGCTTGTGAAGATGGGTGATTCTTTCCCTGTTTTACTTGTTGAGATCGATAAAATGGGTCGTTATAATCTTAGCCGTAAAAAGGCTGAGAAGAAATAATGTTCGGTGACCCGCTTCCGGGAAAGACCGGAAGCGGGTTTCTTCCGCTCCATTGAGTGGAGTTTCTCCAATCTCATACAAAAGCCATGCGAACGGAACACCTTAACGAGATCAAGGGCATTCTTATCCTTGCGCTGGCGGTTATCCTTCTAGCCAGCCTGTTGTCGTATATTCCGGAAGATCTTGCCTGGTTCACCGCTCATCCTAATGTCCCTAGTCACAACCTGATCCGGCTTACCGGCGCTTATATCGCCGGGAGTTTTTTATTTTTAAGCGGGTATAGCGCATATCTTTTTGTTTTATTTCTATTTTTCTGGAGTTGGAATATTTTTTTGTCACGTCAAACACAGCTTAGCCTGGCACGGGGTGTAAGTTTAGGGATACTGGTTCTTGTCATGAGTGGTTTTTTTGCTTTAACAGGTACGGCAACACCGGTTCAGCGTTTTGACAGGGGGGGATTAACAGGGATTTTGTTTTCTGACTTTTTGGCAGGTAACCTGGGGTTAACAGGGGCCTATATTGTTTTTTTGACGTTAGCATGCCTTTGTCTTGTTATTACAGCCGATTTTCTTGTTTCACCATTTATTGTGCGGATGACGCGCGCTATTATAGGGCTGGTAGAAAATTTTAATCAAGGAGCGTCCTTGTGGCCATGGAGGCTGTTTCATCCACGGGATGAGGAAAAAGAAAAATCTTCTGCCAGTGATGAAAACTTTTCTCGGGTAAAGCCCGAGCCGCAAGAAAAAGAATCAAAGGTTAAAAAAGGTAAGCCTTCGCCGGAGGTTTCTGAAAAAGAGGCAGTGAAGGTCAAGATTGTATCTAAACCGCAGCCGCCTAATATTCGTATTGTTCAGACCAGGGTAGAGCCGGCAGCTTCCGAACGTGAAGATAAACCGTTGGTTATAGGTAATTATCAATTGCCGCCCTTTGATCTATTAAATGACCCGCCCAAGGTTTCGGAATCCAATGTCCAGCAGACACTGGTGAATGGCGCAAAAACGCTCGAGCAGGCATTGGCGAGTTTCGGGGTTCTTGCGCGAGTTGCGGATATTGAGCGAGGCCCGGTTATTACGCGGTATGAATTAGAACCCGCCTCAGGTGTTCGCGTGCAAAGTATCAATGCTCTCGCGGATGATATTGCCCTTGCCATGCAAGCGTCGTCGGTGCGTATCCAGGCGCCCATTCCCGGTAAAAATCGCGTGGGAATAGAGGTCCCCAACGGGGCTTCCGCTGCTGTTGTTCTGAAGGATGTCCTTATTCAGGGGGATATCCGTAAGGCTAAATCAAAAATTACGCTTGCCTTGGGTAAAGATACGGCAGGTAAGCCGATCATTGCGGACCTTGCGGAAATGCCGCATCTTCTTGTGGCCGGCGCGACAGGGGCGGGAAAGTCAGTCTGCCTGAATGTTATCATTATGTCTATTGTTTATAATGCGTCGCCGCATGAAGTTAAATTTATTATGATCGATCCGAAGATGGTGGAGTTGAATCAGTATAATGATATCCCGCATATGCTTTGCCCGGCGATTACGGATCCCAAAAAAGTTTCAGCGGCGCTGGGATGGGTCATCGCGGAAATGGAGACACGTTACAAGACACTCCAAAAACATCAGGTCAAGAATATCAAGGCGTATCATGCCAAGGGTTTTGAGATGCCGTATATTGTGGTGGTGGTGGATGAGTTTGCGGATCTTATGCAAACTTCCGGGAAAGTGATTGAAAGCGCGATCACGCGTTTGGCCCAGCTGGCTCGCGCCGTCGGCATCCATTTGATTCTAGCAACGCAGCGGCCTTCGGTGAATGTTATTACCGGAACGATTAAGGCTAATTTACCGGCACGCATTTCTTTTAAGGTTGCTTCCCAGGTGGATTCGCGCACGATCCTTGATGAGAAAGGCGCGGAAGACCTGCTGGGCAAGGGGGATATGCTTTTTATCCGGCCCGGAGATCCGAAACCTCTGCGCGGGCAGTGCAGTTATCTTTCGGATGAAGAGATCCACAGGGTTATGGATTTTATCCGCGGCCAGGAAAAACCGCAGTATGATAATTCTGTTACGGCACGTCCAGTTCCGACGGCGGGAGGATCAGATGATAAAGATGAAATTTTTGATGATGCCCTGCGGGTGGTGATGGAAACAGGCCAGGCCTCGGCATCGATGCTTCAACGCAGGTTGAGCCTTGGGTTTTCACGCGCGGGACGCATCATTGATCAGATGGAGCGTGCAGGAATCGTTGGACCTAGCGCAGGCAGCAAGTCTCGTGATATCCTTATTGATCGAGAGAAGTGGATGGAAGATCACAGGAAGTCAACCGATGGTGCTGCAGCGCCGCAGGAAGGAGCTTTATGAGCGAGATCCCAAGAGATCCCGGGATTTTTTTGAAGCAGGAGCGGATGTCTAAAGGTATTTCTTTAGATGTGGTCCATGAGGCGACCAAGATCCCGCTTGATGCGCTCAAGGCAATTGAAGAAGGGTATAAGGTCCGTGCGTTGACAGGATTTTATTTTAAGAGTTTTATTAAAATATACGCCCAATACCTAGGTCTTGATGCAGCGGTTGTTATGGGGCTTATTCCGGGGCATCATGTTCAGCCTCCGATTGTTACGGTTCCGGTCCAGCAGGCGAAGGTTTCGGCTTCGGGAGCGCATCGTGTTGAAGGTGTGCGTCAACGGACGGCGGTGTTGCGGTCGCCGGATATGTTCAGGAAAAAAAAGAAGATACTTTCTACGGTATTAATGGTTGTCCTGTTTGTTATGGGGGTGTTGGTTCTTGGTGCTGTGGTCCGTAAGGTTATCAGTGCGGCAGCGGCACGGCATGCTTTGAATCTGGTGACACGGCCTAAAGTGCCATTAAAAAAGACGGCATCTGTTACGCATCAATCCGCGGTGGGCACAGCTGCGCCCAAGGACGAGGGGGCAGGGCCTTTGTCAGTTGAAAAAGTGCAGGAAAAGTCAACCCGGATCGTGAGCCGCGTGACCGTGACGGTCCGTGCGCAGACGACCACCTGGGTGACGGTTAAAGCTGATGGCGATACTATTTTTCAAGACCGGATAAAAAAAGGGACTGCCGAGAGCTGGTCTTCGGCAAAAAAAATTGAAATATCAGCGCAGGATCTTGGCGCCCTTGAATTTGAGGTGAATGGCCGTAATATCGGCAAGATCGCACGGCGTGACTTGAAAGCCAGGAAAGTCATTGTGACTACCGATGGCTTCTCTGTTGAAAAGTAATCGGCATGATGCTCCACGGCCTTGATGCATTTAATTCCCGTCGTCTTCGTGAAGAAGACCTTTCGTCCCGGCATTCATCTTTTGCTGTGATCAGCTTAGGATGTGCACGGAATACGGTCGACTCACAAAATATTATTGCCGAGTTTGCAGGTAAGGGGGGTGTTTTAACATCGCTTGAAAAAGCGGATACGGTTATTGTTAATACCTGTGCTTTTATTGAATCCGCGAAAAGAGAATCTATTGATACGATCCTTGAGCTGGAGGATCTTAAGGCAAAGGGCAGGATCAAAAAGATTATTGTGGCAGGGTGTTTGTCCCAGCGTTATGGGGATGCGCTTGCTTCTGAGTTAAAAGGAGTTGATGGTTTTATCGGCGTGCAGCCATTGACAACATCCGCGCCGCAGGCATCTGTTTTGTTAACGCCGGCGCATTATGCGTATGTCAAAATATGTGAGAGCTGTTATAATGCGTGCAGTTTTTGTGTGATTCCAAGGATCAAGGGTAAATTTGTTTCGCGTGGTATGGATGAAGTTCTGGATGATGTCAGGCAGCTCAATGCGCGAGGGGTTCGGGAGATTAATTTTATCGGGCAGGATGTTACAGCCTATGGTCTTGATATTTATGGCCGTCGGGCATTGGCTGAACTGATCGCAAATGCGGCAAAGGTATCAAGCGGCTGGATCCGTCTTTTATACGCGCATCCGTCACATATTACAGATGAGCTCCTTGAGGTTATGGCAAGTTATCCGGTGATTTGCCGTTATCTGGATATGCCGTTGCAGCATGTGAGCGATAAAATTCTTCGGCAAATGAACCGGCCGATGACACGTGCGGCGATATCTGATCTTATCGTAAAAATCCGACGAATGGTCCCTGGTATTTCATTAAGGACAACTTTTATTACTGGGTTTCCCGGAGAAACTGAAAAAGATTTTCGAGAGCTTTTATCTTTTCTTGAAGAGCATCCTTTTGAGCGTGTTGGTGTTTTTATTTATTCTCGCGAAGAAGGAACGCCTGCGTATGATTTGCCGGGAAGGGTTTCGGCAAAAGTCGCCCAACGGCGTTATGATGCGCTGATGAAAACGCAACAGGGCGTGGCCGCACGGTTGAATGCGAGGTTGGTAGGGCAAACGTTCAAAGTTCTTATCGATGAGCGTGCCGAGGGTGATGAGACTGGGTATGTGGGGCGCAGTGCTTTTGATGCACCCGAGGTTGACGGGGTTGTGTATGTGCGCGCCAAGAAGCCTTTGTGCGTCGGGGATTTTGCCATGGTTCGCATATCTGGCGCGATGGACTATGACCTGGAAGGAGAAGCTTTATGAATTTACCGAATATACTGACCATGTCCCGTTTTGTTTTGACGGGGGGATTTCTTTTATTTATGCAGCAGGGGGTTGCGGGAGCACTTTGGGCGATGTTGTTTTTTATGACGGCAGCGTTGACGGACATGCTCGACGGTTACTTTGCACGCAAATGGAACCTCATTACAACTTTTGGTAAATTGATGGATCCTGTGGCGGATAAATTCATGACGTTGTCCGCACTTCTTATCCTGGCGAATGAAGGGTTAGCACCATTATGGATGGTCATTGTTATTGCTTTACGTGAAATACTGGTTACGATTTCGCGTTTGTACCGCCTGAAAAAAGGAGAGGTTATTCCTGCCGAAGGGATGGGCAAGATGAAGACGATTGTGCAAATGGCGGCGATCATGGTTGCGCTGCTTTATCGTGTGCTATGGTCTTTTCCAGCGACGTCCACGGGCGCCAGTTTGATGCAATCCCAGTGGGAATGGCTGATTATTGCTTTTGTTGTGTTTTCTCTTATGCTGAGTTTGTGGTCCGGAGTAGAGTATTTCATCGGGCTTTCGAAAAAAGGGGGGGCGCATGAATGATCGATTGATGCGTTTGTGTGCGACGTTTTTTTATATCGGTGATTTTCCGTTTGCGTCGGGTACTGTGGCAAGCGCTGCGGCTTTAGTTGTGGCGTTTCTTGTGCACCAATCTCTTCCGCTGTACATAGCTGTTGGGGTTTTCTTTACGGTTGTTGGATTCCTTACCGCAGGGAGAGTCGAGGCGTTGTCAGGCAAGAAAGATCCCGGTTGTATTGTGATTGACGAAGTTGCCGGTATTATGATATCTTTTTTATTCTTGCCCATGACTTGGCCTGTGATGCTGACAGGATTTTTCCTGTTTCGCGCGTTTGACATGTTCAAAACATTCCCGGCGGACAAGTTTGAGGCTATGGGCGGGGCCAGGGGGATCATGCTGGATGATATCATGGCCGGTATTTATACGAATATCGTACTGCAGGTGGCAGTCCGGGTTATTGGAATCGCTTAATTACAGGAGGTAGTATTTATGAGGACATCGAATCCGGTTTTAAAAGATGATGTGTTCGCTTCGGCAGAAAGTTTCGCGCCGGGACAGGCAATGACCATACCGGGGGTGGTCAATAAATCATTGATTCTCTTAGTGCTTTTGATGATTTCAGCGATGTTGGTCTGGAATGCGCCGATTGCCCAGGCGATGCCGTTTGTTATCGGCGGCGCTATTGCTGGGTTGATTTTTGCCGTTGTGACGATGTTTAAGAAAGAATGGGCAGGATTCACGGCACCTGGGTATGCACTGTGCGAAGGGCTTGTTCTCGGCGGAGTTTCATCATTTTTTGAGTTGCGTTTTCCCGGGATTGTGATGCAGGCGGTGGCGCTTACTTTTGGGACTTTGTTCTGTCTTCTTATGGCGTACAAAACCGGATTCATCCGTGTTACCGAAAAATTTCGTTTGGGAGTTGTTGTTGCTACATCGGCTATCTGTCTTGTTTATTTTGTGTCTTTCATCCTTGGTTTTTTTCATATTGCGGTTCCGTTTATGGTGGGTTCGAGCCTGGTGAGTATCGGGTTTAGCCTGTTTGTGGTTGGTATTGCCGCGCTTAACCTTGTGCTTGATTTTGATTTTATCGAACAGGGTGCCCAGGCAGGGGCGCCGAAGTACATGGAGTGGGTCGGCGCGTTCGGGCTCATGGTGACGCTCGTGTGGCTTTATTTTGAAATTTTGAAGTTATTGGCGAAGTTGCGCGGGAGAGACTGAGATTAGGTGAAGTTTTGTTTTTTTAAACCGTTTTCTTCTGAAAAGGAGAAAACGGTTTTTTATTGATGCGGGTCAAAAGAAGTTCGAGAGACATATGCAAAGTCTGGCGTTTGATCTGGGCGCGGGTTCCGGTAAAAAAGAATTTGTGGGCTATGGTTTCCCGGGATGAAGCAATGGCGATGAACACAAGGCCTACGGGCTTAGAGGAGGTGCCGCCTGAGGGGCCGGCGATGCCGGTGGTTGCGAGGGCGAACGTTGTGTTAAAGCGTTGACGGACGCCGTTGGCCATGGCCTGGGCGACCGGAGCGCTGACAGCGCCATGTTTGATGATCAGGTCAGGAGCTACCCCCAGGATGTCAGATTTAGCGGTATTGGCATAAGCCACAACACCGCCGTTGAACCAGGCGGATGCTCCGGGGATATTTGTCAGGGTGTTGGCGATGAATCCGCCGGTGCAGGATTCAGCGACAGCTAAAGTCT
>JBAXBM010000013.1:0-19125 GCA_037141995.1 Candidatus Omnitrophota bacterium | reverse complement strand
CAAGGTACTCCACAAAATTAAAATCTTCTTCCGTATCGATATCAAATGCTGAACGCTCATCCATCACCCATACCGACGTCCGCCCCTGAACAGGCGTTCTTGTCGCTTCATCAAGAAGAAAATCCCGCGCGTAAACATAAATGGACGCGTTCATGTCATAAACCTTAGGCGCATCCTGGCGGCAAAGGATCGGCTTTTCCGGCACCTTTGCCAGGCGGACAAAGCCATCAGGCATTTGTTCCAGCATGTTAAAATACGGACTTTTACGGGCCGGCACCACACTGACCACCGCATCAGAGGTCCGTGTCATAAACATCTGAAAAGCACCTTCAATGTCCTCGATTTTCCTGATGGGCGCTGTCGCATCAAGATCAACCAAAACATCATACCGCTCGTCATAAATACGCTCGCACGCATGCCAGGCGTGCCGCAAAACCTCAATCTTCCCTGCCGTGTCGCCGGAATACGCCGCCGGCCGCATAAAAGGAATTTCGGCCCCGCATTGACGCGCGACATCGGCAATAAGGAGCGAATCCGTTGAGCAAATAACACGGGACGCCTTTCCCCAGCGCAACGCCTGTTCAATAGTATGCGCCATCAACGGCTTGCCGCATAAAGGACGGATATTCTTATTCTTCACACCCTTTGACCCGCCGCGCGCCGCGACCGTGAGCAATACTTTCATATCAACTGTTCCTGAAACGAATGATCTGTTGAAAAAGAATTTTAGCCTCTGACAAATTATTCATCAGCGCGGGATTACGTAAATTTTTAAGAAAATACCTTGTTTGCGCCAGGAGGTATTCATCCCTCTCCGACGGAAGGGCCAATACCCGCGTCTTGCGGCCGTCAACCAGCTTTAGCGTGTTTCCGATCAGGTCGCCGTCAACATATCCACCGTCGAAATCAATATGAAATGCCCGCTCCACTTTCCGGCTCATGAAATCAATATGCACACTGGCGTACACGCCATTCTTAAATGTCATCAAGGCATCCGCAAAATCTTCGGCATCCAGCGTAATATCCAAAGCCCTCCCCTTGATCCCATGGATATCAACCACCGGCCCCATCAAATAGGTCATGGTATCAAATTCATGCGAAAGATCAAGGATAACACCGCCCCCTAAAGCGCATACTGCTGAATAACACTGACGGGGATCCCGCCCGGGCCGCCAATCAGGAAGATACGACGCGCATACCGCGCGACCGTACAAAATCTTTTTCCCCTCAAGAAATTTCTTCGCCTGCTGGACAACAGGCAAAAACCTTAACGGATACGCGACATAACACACCTGCTGCTTACGGCACAACTGTTCCAGCCTTGCGACACCCTGCATCGAATCTGAAACCGGTTTTTCAAGAAAAATTGCCGCTCCAAGCTGAGCCGCGCGCCAAGCAGCCGGAATATGCGCTCCTGTTGCATTCGTCACAAAAACAATATCCGGGACAAATTGCGCCGCTTCACCCCATGAGTAAAATTCACGCAATCCCAAATCATTCCCCTTGCCGGAAAAACGCAACGCCCCGAGTTCAAAAGAAAAATTCTCTTTTAAAATACGCGCATGCCGCGTGCCGATCGATCCCAGGCCACAGATCAATACTCTTAATTTTTTCCTTGTCATATTTTCATCACAGCATCAGCGATCGTATCACATACACGCCCGATGGATGCCTCTGTATTCAACGTGGAACTCGGCAGGCAAAGCCCTCGCGCATAAAGCATTTCAGCATTAACACAACGCCGGGAACAAAAACCCGTCGCATAAGGGAATGTCTCCAGCGGCCTAAAAAGACGGCGTGACGGAATACCTTTTTCTTTAAGTGCCGCCTGAACCGCAGCGGCTTCAGCCTGATCCTTAAAAAGAACTGCCGTAAACCACCAGGATGGATCTATCCCTTCATGCGCCTTTTGCATGACACATAATCCGCTATCACCCAGACGCAATTGATAGATGCGGTGGAATGCCTTCTTTAACGCCAGGAAACTGTCCAGGCGGCTAAACTGCGCCATCCCGAGCGCCGCATTCATATTCGGCATGCGGTAATTGAATCCCACTTCCTGAAAGCCGTCCATCCCTTCACGCGGGTTTGCCTGATTGATCAAGTAAACCGCGCGACGTAATAAATCCGAAGAACGGGCAACCATCATCCCGCCACTGCCCGTGGTGATAAGTTTATTGCCA
The DNA here is from genome assembly GCA_037141995.1 of Candidatus Omnitrophota bacterium. Lineage (GTDB taxonomy): Bacteria > Omnitrophota > Gorgyraeia > Zapsychrales > Fredricksoniimonadaceae > Fredricksoniimonas. The sequence continues at coordinate 16,942 of JBAXBM010000013.1, read as the reverse complement.
TTAAAGCTGACGCAACCGATATCGCCAAGCAATCCCGTGTGCTGTCCGTGAAAATAGGCCCCCAGCGACTCGGTGGCATCCTCAACAACATAGATCCCGGCTTTCTTTGCGACCGTATTGATCGCCATCATATCGCACACATTCCCATACAAATGGACAGGCATAACCGCTTTTGTTTTAGGTGTGATCGCCGCGCTCAATGCCTGCGGAGAAAGGCACCAGGTTTGAGGATCAACATCGACAATGACCGGCGTCGCCCCGACATACATGACCGCATGCAAGGTCGCGGCAAAGGTCAGCGACGGGATGATGACCTCATCCCCCGTCTTCACCCCTAAAAGGTGCAATGCCAGATGAAGGGCCGCTGTCCCGCTCTGCATCGCCACCGCCTGCGCGGCCCCTGCGCGCGCGGCAAACTGCCGCTCAAACTCACCGACCAGCGGGCCAAACGTTGAAACATACCCGATATCCATCGCCTCAAGGACTTTTGCTTTTTCAACAGCCCCGATATCAGGCGCATCCAAATGTATTGTCATATCAGACATTTTTATACTGTGCCCCGTCACAATCGCCGAAGAACCCTTCTTCAATCAGCGTCTTAATTTCAAAGATCCCATCCGGGAGTTTCTTGCTCACCTCAAATCCGAGCACCTTCTGAATTTTAGCAAAAGAAACCCGGTAATCACGCGGATCCTGCGACTTACTCACATATTTCACTTTCAACGCAGGAATAAACTTCCGGATCTCATCAACAATCATCTGTTTCTGGAAGTTTTCATTTGTATCACCGACATTAAAAACATCATACGCCACCTTTGAAGGCTCTGCTTCCATCACCAGCATGATAGCCCTGGCAAAATCATGCACATGGCAGTAAGGACGCCAGAATTGTTCCCCAAAAACCTCCAGTTCCCTCCCCATAACGCACTCGCGGGTAAATTCATTGACCGTCAGGTCAAACCGCATGCGCGGCGATGCACCATACACCGTTGAAAAGCGCAGAATCACGGGATAAAATCCTTTCTGCCGGGATGAACCCTTAAGAATATACTGCTCAAAATCAACTTTGCTTTCCGCATATAACGAAATCGGCGCAAGGGCTGATGTCTCATCCACATACCCTGCCCCATCCGCCATTTTCCCATAATTACTGCACGTGGATGAAAAAATAAACCTCTCGCACCCCGAGGCTTTGGCCCGTTCATAAAGGTCTCGCGCAGCGATAATATTAATTTTCCGGGCAAGTTCAGGCTGTTTAGCACATGCCGGATCTCCCACAATAGCGGCCAAATGGACAATTCCCTCCGGCTTGAAATCAGCCAGCACACGATCCAAGTCTGCCCCGCAGGTCACATCACCTTTAGTAAAAGAAAACCGGGGGTGGTGCCAATACGCCAAAAGGCTCCCGCCGCCAAAAGAAAGATTATCAAAAACTCTGACCTGATAACCATTGTCAAGCAACGCGCCAACGACAACTGAACCAATATATCCGGCCCCGCCTGTTACCAATACTTTCTTCATCAACAAACTCCCTTTTTTGCCCTATCTATAATCAACGGTAAGCTGACCGCACCTCAATCGGGCACATAAGAAAGTGCCCCCCTGTCATCGCAAGCATATCAATATCGCCAAAGTTTGTAAGCAAACTTTTCCATCATTTGCATCACTTCCTCACCGTCCAGAAATCTGCCGCCAGCGTCTCAAGATACGCAAACGGCATGATAAAATATCCGGACATGCCCCAGCCGTCACCCCAGGAATTCCGTACAATAAAATATTTCTTTTTCTGGTCATACCCCGCCGCCATAACCGCGTGCCCGCCCAACATCCGTTCGGTCTTTTTAGGCATAGGCACCTTACCCGTGCGCGCCACTTCCGGCGTTTGCAAACTTTCGTAAACCGCAAACCCAAACACAAAAGGAAACCCTTCCGAAAGGCATGCCAGCATTTCATTCAATCCAACAATCCTGTGATACGAAACAATACGATGCCGCGCCGCGTCAGTATAACAACGCGCCAAAGGTTTTTCGGTAAACCGGGCAATATCATACGGCCATAACTTTTCAGAACACACCCCGGTTTTTACCAATGTCTTAATGCCATTACGCAGGGAAGCGCCGGAGTCCGCCGTCACAGATCCCTCCAACACACGCTCGTTGAAATAAATAAAAAGCCGGCTCACATCCGTATAAGTCTTGTCTGCCTTATTATCAAGAAACTCAAGATTCCCCGCCAGGGCATTAGCCGTACAACTTCCCAGCCTCCCCTGATCTTCAATCACCGAACATAACGGACGCAAATCAACCGCTGCCGCAACCTTCACCTTCGTGCGGATTGCGCTGTAATATAAATCACGGCTATCTGGGATATCCGGAACCCAGCCATACGCATGTGCCGTTTGCTTGAAAGGAATGTTTTGATTTCTCACACACCCTCCTTTAATTGTTTCCGCCTCTGCCGGCCGATCAGCATGGAACGGATAGCATTCACAAGGTCTTCCATCCGGAACGGCTTACACACGTAAAGGTCTCCATTTTTCAGCCCCTCCATGATCGATTCAGGAGATGATGCCACCGTAAAATACATCACAGAGATATCCTTTAATACGTCATCCTCCCTGATCTGACGGCAAATGTCAAATCCTTCTTTTTGAGGAAGATACACGTCAAGAATAATAACAGAAGGCTGATGTGCCCGCGCCATAACGAGCCCATCCTTGGCATTGGAAACTATTAACGGCACGCCGCCTGCCAGCCTGATCGCACGGACCAACACCCTTTGATCAACCGGATTATCCTCGATAGCCAAAACCTTGCGCGGCCGTTGAAACAACCATTGCCTGATCTTGTTCCAGCTCATCCAGGAAAGCTCCTTTAAATCAATGCCCGGAGAATAGTCCTTACCGGCTCTGTTTTGTTAAGAGAATAAAGATGTACCCCGGGAGCTCCGCCCGCCAAAAGCGCCCGGCACTGATTAATAGCAAACCGCGTTCCAACCTCAAGTGTCTTATCTTTATCCTGCGCAACAGCCTGAAACAGTTCATGCACCGTACCGGGGATTGTCGCGCCGCAACCCCGGCAGAAATTAACAGCCGCTTCATAATTGGTAACAGGAAGGATTCCCGGAATAACGCGCGCCTTCACCCCAAGGCCGCGCAAGCGTTTCACATAATCAAAATAAATCTGATTGTCAAAAAAAAGCTGAGTCATCACAAATTCACCGCCGGCGTCAATCTTCCTGGCGAGAATGCCGGCATCAGCGTCAAGCCCCGCCGCTAAAGGATGCCCTTCAGGGAAACCGGCCACGCCCACAGCGAAATGGTTGCCGTAATTATCCCTGATAAATTGCACCAGCTCGGAAGCAAATTTAAAATTCTCGGGACCCGGCATCCAGTTCGGCTGATCTTTGGGCGCATCCCCGCGCAAAGCCAGAATGGTGCGGATATCATGAGCACGTAATTTGTCCAGGATAAGACGGATCTCGCCGCGCGTATGCGCGACACAAGTAAAATGATGAACAGCCGGAAGTCCGTATTGTGTTTCAACCATCCGCACAATATCCAATGTCGTATCCCTGCTCGACCCGCCGGCGCCATACGTAACAGACACAAAATCAGGCTTAAGTGCCGCCAGTTCCCCCAGCGTCACGCGCAAAGAGTCCATCCCCTTATCCGTCTTTGGCGGAAATATCTCGACGGAAAACGTGCGCGGCTTATCATTGAAAATATCAGTAATCTTACGCATGGTGACGGATTATATCATAAAAAAAGCGCCTGGGTTCAATCCAAGCACTTTTTTTATATGACCACAGCGCTTCTATCCCCGCAGCTTCTCCTGGCCATGATCCCCAGGTCTTTTCTTAATGATAAAATAACAATTTTTGTACAAACCGGATTTAAGATAAATCAACGGCATCCTTATAAAAACTATTTGGCATACATTGCCTGCAACTGCGGCACCTTGGGAAATTCTGAATAATACTCTCCCTGCGGGCCCACGAAGCCGTTTCCCGATCTCTTGATAATCACGGAAGAATACCCGCTGCCTTGAGCTTTGGGAATATTAATTGTAAATGATTCATCCCTTGTCCCTTGAGGTGCGGATGTCCCCGGCTGAACAACCGGCGAATCAACAAACACGGGGACGGCAACCTCCTGTGCCGACGGCACAACCGCTGCGGGTGTCAACGCGACATCCTGATTTGGAATTTGTGCCCCGGCAATACCACCCATCGCAGCACCGGCCGCACCGCCAATCAAGGCACCGCCCAGTTCATGATGCCCCTTCATTTGATGGCCGATAATACCCCCTGCCAATGCCCCCAAAACCCCTCCCATCACAGATCCTTCCACCACTTTGGTCTGATTCTGGGGTTCTGGAATAACTTGAACCGGCCGCTCCGCCTGGATCACCACTGGGTCTGAAATGCGTTGCACCAGCGGCGGCGGCACAACCTGATAACCATGCCGGGTGTAAACATAATAAACACCACTATCCGTATAATACGTCACACCATTTATAATGACTGGACGATACTCCGCCGGGATGACAGGAACAAGCGCGCCTATCGGAGGCTCTACAAGGACATAACCGTTTCTTGTCGGCGCATAATATCCGCCATCATAATAAGAATACCGCGCGCCGCCGGCTGTAATGACAACATAATCATAAGGAAGCACTTCCATGCGCATCCCGAATCGCGGACGATCATGATAATGATAATATCGATCATGCCGATCTTCCCGCCCATGCCACTGGGCAAAAGATAATGTCGGCTGTAAAAAAATCATCATGACGCTGAAAATGATAATAATTCTTACGCACTTTCCCCTGCCTGTCATTTCACAACTCCTTTTTAATACCTATTGATAATTTCATATAACACGGCCTCACTTCCCGTCTATTAGACAATCCAATGCCATTAATAGTTCCATCGGCATCTTGAACATCATCGCTTTCTTGCCAACAAATACCATTATTAGTGGTATATTAACATAAATCATTGTTTATCTGAGAGCGTGAAGATACCAACGGACATCCATTGTTGTTGCAAAAATATACCTGTCGCTTAAGGCTCTTATGTTGTGGCTCGCATTCATCTTTTTCATTCAAATTCCCAACGTGGTTCTGTGTCAAGAACACAATCTCCTTCAATCCAGCCTGAACCTCCAGCCATCCATCGTAACCATTAAAGCTTTCAACATTAAAACCTCTAACAAAGCAAATAGCAAAATCAAAATATCAGGGATTGAACATCAAGGGAATGGTGTTATCATCGACTCTTCCGGCATCATTGTCACAAACAATCACATCATTGACGGCGCAAAATATATTATTGTCACCTTGTCAGACGGCAGCGTCAGCAACGCCAGCGTCCTTTACACCGGTCAAACTGATTTTTGTTTTCTCAAAATAAGCACGTCCCGTCCCTTAAAAGCCATTGCTCAGGCCAATTTTTCTCAAATCAAGAATGGCGACCACATTATTGCCCTGCTTGAGCACCAGCCACTGCTCTCCGGCACCATTGCACATCTGATTAATGAAGATGAAGACACAACCTCTATCGCCTTCCTGGAACTCAACCTTGATTTACATCCGGGCGATAGCGGCGGGGCAATTTTCAGCGAACAGGGATGTTTGCTGGGACTTATTATGGCGCAGAAAAAATCTGACACTCAAAAAAGTTACGCCATTTCTTTTCAAAAGATTTGGAAAGAATATCAAAGATTTAATGGATCTGTACTTATTAACACGGATCAATAATAAACCCAGACCAGGCATCAGCCGGCCATCCATCCCAGACCATATAACTGTTCAAACCACGTCATTATTATCGAACGATAATCACGCAGACCTAAGCTGCTTCGCCAAGGCCTTTCGTTCCTGTTCCAGCTTATTAAATTCTTCAATCAGCCGCTTCAACTTCAGCGTTGGGGTTGAGGGGCATTTAGCCCGGATATATTCCTGGCCGATCGAATGATACAGCGACTCTTTCTTTAACCTTAATGCTGTCGCGTCCAGGTGCATCACACCCTTGTGAGAAAATTTAAGGAGCTGCTCTTCGCCCTTCTTGGCCATCACCACAGCCTGTTGGCTGTAATCCAGTAATTGCTCTTTGATCTTTGACCAATCCTGCATAAAATCATTCTTTCCTTCAGGCATATTCCCTCCTCTTTATTTTTTCTCAACAGCTTCCCTGAGACAATTACCGACAACTTCAACCCCCCTCTTAAACTCGGGGGATTCCTGGATGGCCAGCGGGTCTTCGCCAACCGTCGGGGGGATACAATCCCTGATATCATACGCGATCCGCCCCGGGCCTTTGGTCATGATCCAAACCCGTTGCGCCAGATATACCGCTTCAGAAACGCTGTGCGTAATAGCAAATACCGTCGGCTTCACTTCATACCACAATTGAACGATCAGTTTCTGCATTTCAATCCTGGTCGGTTCATCCAGCGCGGAAAACGGTTCATCCATCAAAATAATCCGGGGTTTCAACACAAGCGTCCGGGCGATCGCCACCCGCTGCTGCTGACCGCCGGAAAGTTGATGCGGGTACTTCATTTCATGGCCCGTCAGCTCAACCCGTTCAATCATCTTTTTAGCCAACTCCCGGCATCCGCTTTTTGAAATCCCAAGGCTGCCCCGATTAAGATTCAATCCAAAAAGAACATTATCCATAACAGTCAGGTGCGGAAACAGGCTGTACTTCTGAAAGATCATCCCGCGATCCATGCCGGGCCCGTCAATGACCCGATCCCCGATCAGCGCTTGACCTTCCGCCGGATTAATAAAACCGGCAATAACATTGATAAGGGTTGATTTGCCGCAGCCGGAAGGCCCGACAATCGCGATAAACTCACCGCTGTCCGGCACATCCTCTACCGTAAAATTAATATCCTTCAGCGCAGTGTATTCACCAAACCGGACGCTAACATCCTTAAAGGTAACAATGGGTCGATTCATGCATTCTTCCGTGTTTTATACGGGAATAACATTTTCCCGACAGTCTCCATCAGCTTATCCGTTAAAAAAGCCATAAGCGCAATGGCAATGATAACCAGATAAATATATTCACGGGGTCCCCGCCTCTGCGCGACAATAATGATCTGCCCCAAACCGGCATCAGAAAAAATAACCTCGGCGAGGATAATATAGCTCCAGCCCACGCCAAAAGCCAGCCGCATAGCCTGCCAGATATCATAAAAAGCAATCGGCACCAGAACCTTTGTCAGGAGATGCCAGCGGTTAGCCCCTAACGTACAGGCCGACTGAACATAAACATCATCCACTTTATCCAATGCCTTGACAATCAACGGAACAAGATAAACAAAAAAAGCAATCGCCAGGAACATATACTTTTGCTTTTCATCCGTCCCAAACCACACCAGCGTCAGCGGGACCAGCGCGGCAATGGGCAAATAACCGCCCATAACAGTTAACGGCTGGAACATCGCCTTGATCCTGCCGAAACTGCCCATCAAAATGCCCAGCGGCAAGGCAACACTGATGGCCAGGAAAAACCCGATGGCAACTCGCCCGAAACTGGCCGCCGCGCCTTCAAACAGTTTCCCCCTGGTAAGCAAAGCCGGGATCTGTTGAACAACCTCTGCCGGGCTGGGGAGCGTAACCGGCGACATGATCCGGTCCTCAACCGCGGCCCCTTTGGTAACAAACCACCACAGGAAAGCAATGACCGCAAACGGAACAAGGCCCAATACAACAGCGAAAGCCTGCGGCACATCACCACGGATCTGAAAAAATTGCTGATCTTGTTTCTTCAATGCCCCCTCCAACCTTATTTCTCAGGTGGAATAACACTAATCTCAACACGGCGGTTTAACGCCTGGTTGGACGGATCCGCCGGATCGGCCGGCTCATCCCATGCTTTTCCCACTACAACAAATTTGTTCGGATCAAACTTGAACTTCTCCGTCAGCGCATTCTGAACAGACTGCGCCCGGTCCTGGCTTAATTGCTTAACCGCGGCATAGGGGATATCGCCCTTTCTGGAATTATCCGTATGACCGGAAATAACAATGGCGCACCGGCCGAACTGCCCCGCCAGGTTACCCACGCGCTCTAATGTCGCCGCCACACTGGGATCAAATAATTTCCCCGGTATAACATTCCCTAATTCATCACGCGCCGGCTCATAGGGATCCGCGCTGTTGGGGAAAAAGTTAATGCGGATAGTCTGCGTGAGGATCGGAGATTCCGCCTTGATCCTGCGATAATCCTGCGGGGTAAAAGTCGCGACACTCTGATCTGTCTGAGTGGCAAACAGGCCTTCATCCTGCAGCTGCTTGATGATCGAAAAATCCATCACGCTGTCAAACGGAACCGGCGCGTCAATGCGCCCCAATTCCCGGTAAACGATCGAAGCGTTTTTCCAGGTCCGTTCAAAATTCGTCGGATTACTTTTATTCAGGAAAAACTGAACGTTCTCCGCGAAATTCGTGCTGTGGGCATCCGCCATCATCCCCTTGATATCTTCCGGCTTCATCCCGAAAGCATCCGCCATCCACTGCGCGACTTCCTCGGTATTATCCTTAACATAATCCATGCCTTCAAAAACACCCTTCACGAAGCCCTTAACAACATCCGCATGGTCACGATAAAAATCAGCACGGAACGCATAAACATCGGCAATCAGCTTGTTCGCCTCTGAAGTCGTTGTCAGGATCCTGGTCCCTGCCACACGGTCGGAAATTTTATAAATATCCGGTGACCAGCTGACAACAGCGTCAATCGTCGGGTCAGCCACAAAAGCCGCCGCCGCTTCAAACGCCGTGCTGGTATATTTCATATGGACATCCGACTGCCTTAACCCGGCAGAAATCATGAGTGTCGTGATGAAATACTCGCTCGGACTGTTCTGTGCGCATACGATCGTCTTCCCGCGGAGATCCTTGACAGATTTGATCGCGCTGCGGACAACAATGCCGTCGCCGCCGGAAGAGAAATCAATCTGCTGAACAATGCGCGGAGACGTGCGCGAATCCTTTGCTAAATCAGGGGCAAACATCGCCAGCATGTCCGCAGTCCCCCAGAGGGCATGGACTTTACCGGCGGCATAAGCGTCGCGCGCCGAAACAGGGTCGTCCATCAAAACCATTTCAACCTTAAACCCGTATTTTTTATAAAAGATCGAATCGGTATTCGGCTTGGTACCGTGGTTGGCCGCGATAACCGGCATCCAACCGATCCAGACATTATAACTGAATTTTAGGATCTTTTCATTCGGATCCCATTCATAGCCGCTGACCCCTTTGACAGGAGGCAGCTTCTCGGCCGGAACATACTTGTATTCTTTCACGGTCGTAACTGTCGAAAGATCAGACGCTTCAACGGTTTTATTGGCATCAACGGCAGTCGCTGCGGGAACTGCCGCGGCTGCAACCGCCGGAACTGATGCAACAGAAACTGCCGCAACAGGTACGGTCACTGTCTTGCGGGGCGCCATCAACACATACCAACCGCCGGCTAAAAGAGCCGCGATCACCCCGACAGAAAGAATAATACCAAGCGGTGTCAGTTTTGTTCCTGAATCATTTCTCGTTTCTGTACCCATACGTTAATCCTTTCATTGAGCTTGTTTTTGCTGCGGGCCCATTTCTTTCTGAACAGAGATTTCTGTTTGATCAACAGGCTGTTCAACTTTAATGCCCTGCTGCGCAAGAAAATCCGCAAGGGCTACCTGGTCGAGCGCCTTCATCTCGCTTTCTTTTTCTTTAACCTTGTTGCTGTCAACCATCAAATCCTGTGAAACCCTGGCCTTGCCGGCTGCTTTTTCATAGTTTTTGTTAAGAATATCTTCCACATTCTTGAATGTATCCCCTGTATCACCAACCTTAAAGGCTACGCCGTTAAGCGCCGCAACCGCTTCAGCCTGAGCCTCTTTGATCTTGACTTGATTAATCTGCTGTTCAAGATGACGGACCTTCATTTCAAATTCTTTCTGCGACACTTTCACACTCTGCAAATTGGCCTGGTAAGAGGTTTCCGTATCTTTAAACTCCTGGGTATCGTGCTCCAGATCCACCTTCAATTCCTGCAATTCACGCGCCAAAGACCCCGCCAGTTCGGCATTACCCGCTTTATAATTAGCCATGATCCTCTGTTCAAGAACCTTGATCTTGCTTGTTTTCGAACTGATCTGAATTTTGAGGCGCTCGGCAATCCCCGCGATCCGCGCCAGTGCCTGATTATACTGCGCCATCTTGTCGCGAAAATCCTGTTTGGCCGCCTCAAAAAGCACCTCCGGATTTTCCTCTTCAAGCCCGCTGACAAATAATCCCACGAACCCTTTAAATAAACGCCCCACACGTGCAAATAGTCCGCCCATGAGTAATCTCCCGTTGTTAGTGCTTTTGTTTTTCTTTTGTCACAGGCCCAACGCTGATAACAGTATCCGGCGTTAAAAAAGAAACCACTTCGACCAATTGCTCCTCTTTGGCGGTCTTTTTCGCGACCCATTGTGAAAAAGCCGCGGCCTCTTTCCCCTGCGCCGCTTGAAGCTGATCAATGAAACACCGGCATTCATCCATTTGTTTCTTCAAAGCGTCTATGCGTGCCTGCCTTTTCTCACCGCGGCCCTGGCTCTGTTTGAACACAAACTGCTCATAAGTATCAAGTGCGCCATCCCGGCTCACCGCATCTTTAATAATATCCTGTGAAGGAATATTGTTTTCCGCCAGCATTTCCTGGATCATTTTTTTGGCATCATCGCGACCGCGGCCCTTGACAGGAGGCGAATTTAAAATTTCAAGGAGCTTATCGACATCCCAATGGTGCAGCGGCGGCACAACCTTCAACATCTTGTATATAGTCTCAAAGTCAACGTCCAGTTCCGGCGCTTGAACACTATTCGTAAAATCTTTCGCATTCTGTTGTTCAATCAATTTATCCAGTGAAATAGTCACCGGCGCATCCTGCACAGATTTTTCAGCTTTCATTTCCGCCTCATGCGACGCTTCGGCAATGATCTGAATAATACCGGCATCAGCGGCAATCTTTTTTAAGAATTCAAGGACTTTCATACGGCCTTTCTGCGCTCAGATTACCACAAACCGCCTTGTTAAACAAATCGATGCAATTCATCAATACGGCGCTCCATCTCTTCAGGCGTCATCCCCGCGAATTTCGCCGGTAAAAATCCAGCATCCGTGCATTCCCTGGCCGCGATCAGGTCCATATACTCCAATTTTCTGGTATTGGCATTAGCACGGACCTCAGCGACAACTTTCTGAATGATATCGCCCAGTGAAGGTTTCGGCTCTTTCGCCAGTTCAAAAATCCGGAGCGCCCGGACCATGATCCCTTCAATCTCGTTGCCGCTATACTCCGCGCCGGCCGGCAGCGCGGGGATATCCTTTAACTCCAGGGGGCACTTCAATTTTTTGGCTACGGAAACAAACAATTCCCGGTATTCGGCCTCATTTTGCGGAGGGAAAAGCGGGATATGCACGTCCAGCCGGCCCTGCCGTTTAAGGTCAACTTCAACAAGGTCCGGGCGCGAAGTGGCAAAAACCCAAATGATCCTGCCGCGATTTTTTGTGTCCGACATCTCCTTGGCCAATGCCGCGTAAATCCTCCCGGAAAGGCCGCCGTCTTCAGCCCCGGAATCACGTTTCCCGGTCATTTGGTCCGCTTCATCCACAAAAACAACGACCTCCCCCAGCGCGTGCAAAATCGCGAAGATCTTTTCCAGGTTGCTTTCCGTGGCACCCACCCATTTATCCCGAAAATTCTTCCAGACAACGCAGGGAACACCCAATTCTCCTGCCCAGGACTGGACCAAAAACGTCTTTCCCGTCCCAATCCTGCCGGCAATCAAATACCCCATAGGCAAGGCATTGACTTTTCCCAATTTCAAAAGAGCCGCGTCTTCCCTCAGCCATTTTTTCACCGGCTCATGGCCCGCAACGATATCCAGATTGTTCGATGGCTCAAAAAAATCCAGGAGCCCCTGGCATTCTTTTTCGATCATCTCTTTCTTTTTGCTCTTCAAAAAATCCTGCGTGATCCGGTAGCCGTTCTTCAGCGCGAAGGCAATGATATTCTTTGCCGCGATACGATTAAGCCCCGTCATGTATTTCGCCAAACCCTTCACATCCACATCGCAGTCCTTTTCCATCTGGGGGAAGGCCCCCTGACGCAGCCAATCAATGTACTGCGCCATTTCATCCTCTGACGGCAGCTTGATCTCGATTTTGGACGTATGCGGATTCTCAACAATGAGACTGTTGATATCATTGAGTTTCTCGGTGATCAGGATCGTGGCGATATTGCTGTTCAGGATCGCCGGGTCATTGGCCCAGTTGAGGATAAAAACAAGGATCGAACCCAAATCATTGGCAAACTGGAATGATTCACCATTCGGGACAATGAACTGGGCAAAATCAATAATCACCGCGATCTTCTTCTTGAAATGCTCCCCTTCTTTGGTGTTGATAGCCTGAAGGTTCAAGGTCCTCAAAATATACCGATCAATCAATTTCAGCGCTTTTAACGGATCTACCGTATTAACCTCTCCCGCCCCGACGCTCAGCTGACGGAGCCAATCGGACCAATCCTTGTCGCCCTTGGCAACCCGGATCCCATTGCCGCGGTCATAACCGATCACCGTGTCATACCCGTCAAGCATGGCGTCCTCAAGGAAATCCTTGACCGGAAGAAAGCGGATGGATGTTTCTGCCGGCCGGTATTCAACAACATCAAAGATGTTGCCATAAATCAAAAACTGACTTGTCGTGCTGGAACAGAATTGTTCTTTGAGCCTTTGCGCCCACGCAGGCAGATGATTGTCATTCATAATATTCAGGAGGCCTCATGTGTTGCTTCACGTTGCGGAATAATTTCCGGCGATGAACCGGTCAAATCATCCAGGGAGCCCAAAAGGCCTTCCTGCTGCTTAATCCATTCCCCCGTCTGATTCAAGCTTGAACTAACCAGATCAATGCGGTTGGCAATGCCCTGGGAATCTTTACTCATAACGGCCTGTTCCTTGATAAGCTCAACCTGCTGTTCAATCCGGGCCAGTTCAGCGTCGATATACTCCAGCTTCTCTTTGGCTTCCTTTAGCGTCTGCAGGCGCAACCGCAATATCTCCCGCTGGCTTTCCAGAGATTTCTTCAAATCTTCGGAAATATCGGGCCTGTTGATCTGCTTGTCCAGGTCAGCGAGATCCGAAGTAAACTTCAACTGAAGCTGGGAAGAGAACGACCCTTCCATGACCTTAAGGACTGCCTGCTTGGTCATTAACAGCTGCAAAAAAATCCAAATCAGCTTATTAAGGCTCTGACTGTGCTGATTGATGATCTGGTAATCCAACGACAATTGTGTCGCATAAAAATCAAGGATCGAATCGCAGCGCCCCCGCAACTCAAAAAATCGACAATGCCCGTTGGCATCTAACTGCCGAATCAATTTAGCAACCCGGCCTTGCCACTCCGCCTTTTCTTTCAAAAGCACCTGGCCGCGAATTTTATTCTGAACATAGGCCTGAAAACGCGGATGGCTGACCAGCGTGAATAGATAAGCTAATTCAACGCCGGCACCGATTAAAAAGAACCCGGGGTTGAGCACGCCCCCCAGAAAACAAAAAACCGCCAGGATAAGCCATGCCGGGCTTAAAAACATCCCGAAACATTTCGCATGGAAAGCTTCTTTAACATATTGAGCAAGGCTTACGGTCATAATTTAATTGCCGCGTTTCTTTCAAATGACCCGAAAAATTATATAATTATAAATGCTTTATATTTAAGACAATATATCAAATATACGTCATAACAATAACATATTTTTTGATTTCCTGCCTCGGCCCTCCCTGGAAGACAAACGGCAACAGACCCCGCCTCGAGACTCAAAGATATCGATCATAATCCTCATGAGCATTTTAACCCGTATTTTTCAACAGGCAGAGGTAATGCGGGCGGTCTTGTCCCGGCCGCTAAAGATTTATCAAAAGATCCAAAAATATGTACTTGGTTCCTTTAAGCAACGAGTATTGTGTACAAGCTTCTTGTTTGCGAACCATGTCGACGGCGATGCCAATAATTTTCATGATGTGGAATCGGTCAAAAGTGATCTTAGCATTCGGCAAATTATCTTCGACTCCTCGGATAAATGCTGGCCACATATCGCCACTGACATCTGTAACCTTTTCTGCATTGCCATTATAGGCTTTAAGATCATTGACGAACAACTTAATCGTTCCCTGATCATTACCTTCGGCGATAAAGATGGTTTGCTTCTTAAGAATATCAACGAACAGGGTGATATAATCATTATTCACCAAGGCCGTGTTCACATAACGTTCGAGCATCGCCCATATTTTATAGTCTGACTCACTGACAATTCGACTGACCGTGTGGACGGGCATATGGCTTGCCAACGGATGCCGAAATGGAACCCCTGCTCATCGCCAATCGTCACGGTGTAGTAGGAATACTCGAACCAGAAGGTCCGGGGCAGATGCGGGAAAGCTTGCGGGCACGCCGGGTATACCGAAGCATTTCCGGGGCCGGAATGCGGGGCGCCGGGATCGCGGGCAAAAAGCGCCGGCAACTTATCGGGATTCACCCGCCATAAGCTTCTCACAAGCTTCAATCGCCTTCTTCATGCGCTGCTCATGAAATCCTGACAGCACAACAAACGGCTTCTTTCGACGCTCCAACTCCTGCCGGAACCGCTCGTGCATAGAGTGGCGAACCTTCTCGCCATCCCGCAGCCCATCCTGAACGAACGGAATATCGACATCCGCCAGGAAATACAGGTCGCACTTGCGCCCAGCCGAGACAGCATCAACTTCTTTCGCTATGTGCCCGACATACCGTTCATGCCATAGGCTTGTCGCAAATGAATCCGTATCAGAAAACAGGATCTTCCGGCAGGATCTGGCAAAAGCATCCTCCATCGCATTCTGCTGCCGGGCGATATGAACGAACTCATCCGTCCGCCAGGCATCTGTTTCCAATGACTTCCAGCGCCCCTCAGAATACATACGTCCGTACTCGGGCACCCACGTCGTTTGATAATGATCACCCAATGCCTTGGCCATTGTCGTCTTACCAGTGGATTCAGCCCCAACAATACAAATGCGCTTGGCAAAGTGTGCACGCACGCACGGGCTCATATGCTCCCAGCAGCTCAGCGGATCTTTTCTGATCGATGTCGCACAGATCGGAACTGTCTTGCGATCAAGATCAACCAAGACATGCTGCGCCCCGAGGAACTTGGCGTAATTGTCGCCGTATTTCTCCGATGTGAAGACAACATCCGGCCGATAACCCAGGGTCTTTATCGTGAACTCTGCCCATCCCTGAGAATCCGTATCACCCAGCAGATCCTCAACCACGACCACTTTCGCCTGCGGGAATATCTCTCTAAGCCACTGAGCGCGGAGCTCACCAGTGATGCTCTGTCCTTCCTTATCACAAATGATCACCGTTATCTGATCCGCTTGGGACAGCCCTTGCTGGATCAGATATTCGTGCCCCTTGTGCGGCGGATAGAACTTCCCGATGATAACCCCTAGCTTGCTCATATAGTCTTGGCCTCTTTCATCAACTTGGTCCAATTCATCAATCCCCTGACCGCCAAACATAAGAATATAAGATACAGCAACGCAATGAAATATACGCCCTTGGCGCAATACAACCCAATACTAAACACATCGACAATGATCCAAAGATACCAGCAATCGATCTTCTTATGCGCCATCAGAAGATTCGCCGCGAAGCTCATCACAGCAACCAACGCGTCAAAGAACGGAAACGATGCCGGCTTCGGGAAATAAACCGGCAACCATTGGTGAATATGCGCCATCGCATATCCCATTCCGGCAGTTCCGGCCGCAATAATTGTCAAATATATGCCCTTGCCCTTCTGGCTGGTCCCTGCGATCTCCAAGCGCTCCCCAGTATCCCCAGCCTTCTTCAGATAAATCCAGGCCCACCAGCCATAGAACCCCGTGATCAAGAAGTAAACCTGAAGAACTAGATCGGAGTAGAGATGTATCTGATAAAAGATGATCGCAAAGACGATGACCCCGATATTACCGACGGGCCATGTCCATATATTATTTCGCACAACCAGAATGACCGACCAAAGGTTCAAGAGCGTACCGAAGAACTCCAGGTAACTCATCTGATAGCCAAGAACAGTAAAGAATATATCATTAAGTGTCATGCCGATCCCCTCTGGCTACAACCCTTCTGGTTATCCCCTTGCATAGACATAAGCCTTTCTTGCCCAGAACTCACTGTCAACCTTTGGCCAGTCGCTCTCATGATAAAAACGTTCAAAACTGACCCAGTCCCCGCCCAATTCCTGAATATCAGCGGCACCTCGGCAATATCAGAATGCGCCGATAATCTCTCAATATATTTCAGCACCCTTGTGCTCGCGGGATTCTTTCGCTCGGAAACAATCCCTCGCCCAAAGAATAACGAGAAATTATAAGCTTCTGGATCGCGCTCACGAACACAAGAAGATGGTAGCCCTTCGTAAGGGAGTCCCAGCGCATCCCCGACGGCTGTGCCGAGCAGAACTCCTGTTAAACGATCTTCTCTGGTCATCTCCGCCCTTTCGAATCAGATTACTGAATTGCTACTCCAGCCTTAGCCATTTCCGCTATTGCCCTCTGCACATCCCCATCGCTAAGGTTTACTCCTTTACAAGCTTCAGTTATCAGAAAC
This sequence comes from Candidatus Omnitrophota bacterium, assembly GCA_037141995.1. GTDB lineage: Bacteria > Omnitrophota > Gorgyraeia > Zapsychrales > Fredricksoniimonadaceae > Fredricksoniimonas. The sequence goes on along the minus strand of JBAXBM010000013.1, from coordinate 237 downwards.
GTCTTGAATCCCAACCCTACCGCATCCACGGACGTAAACTTGACACAGTAATCCGTCGCAAGACCAACGACATAAACTTCGATCACTTTCTGCAGCTTCAGGTAATCTCCAAGGCCGGTCGCGTTCTTATGTCCGTTGTCAAAGAATCCACTGTAGCTATCGACGCCTTTATCCATACCCTTCTGGAAGACACGGACGATCCGCTTCACATCCAAGCCCTTCACGAACTCCGCACCA